>NZ_VPBU01000015.1:0-72721 GCF_013418565.1 Acinetobacter sp. YH12135 | reverse complement strand
CATTACTCACCCGTCCGCCGCTAGCTCAGTTACCGAAGCAACCTCGCCCGCTCGACTTGCATGTGTTAAGCCTGCCGCCAGCGTTCAATCTGAGCCATGATCAAACTCTTCAGTTAAAATCATTTTGAAGTTTTAATCTAAACTTCCAAATCTGGCTCATCAATTTTCTGACTTAAATTTCGCTCAAATAAACTTCGAGTAATTTAAACCAATCAATCAATGAAATATTTTTGATTAATCAATCAGTAAAAATCCACACAAGTTGTTCTTCATAATCTCTTAATGATTTCCTGTTATTTCGTCAATAACAGCACCAATTCAATCAACACTGCGTTGGTGTGTTGCGTATTCTATACAGTTTTTGAATAGACGCAATATATTTTTTAGTTTTTTTTCAAAAAAAGCACCATCCGCCCAAATTTTAGACGCATTTCATATTTTTATCACACTTTTCTTATAATTTGTCTTTTTTTCGCACGTTACTGGATTGGTTTTTAAATAAATCCTTTTAAGGCGATAACAAAAAACAACCAGCTCAATGGAGCTGGTTGCAAATCAACATTAATTGGCTTGTTCTGCAAGCCATGACATGAATTTTTGTCGCTCTGCTTTAGTGGCTTGTTGCCACAATTGAATCAATTGTTGCTCTTTGCCCTGTGTTTGTTTTGCTGTAGGCAATGTTACTGAGGTGGTTTTCTCAGATGGCAACACTGCTGCCGCGGTATAAACTGCTGCTGGCTGATTGACCGCAGCACTATTTTGAGTGGTATCTACAGTTTTATTAAGCCAACTACCACCTAACCAACCAGTTGAGTTTGCTTTAGCACCTGTTTGTTGTACCAGCAACTGATTCTTTTGATTATATAAACCAACGCTTGGTTGATCTTTGAATTCTTTTGCAGCATCGAAGTCTTTAGGTGGATTTACCAAAGCGAGTCGATAGTTTTCGCCATCTTGAAGAATTGGGGTTTTGAGTGTAATGACGTCTGATTTTAAAATATCGTGCGCACCATTATGATGTTCAAAATATTGTTGATAACGCAAGTTAATGACATTTTCACCCGCATTGACTTTCACTTGCTGTGCAGAACTGAATAAACCTGAACGAATTTGTTGATCATTTACAGCGAGCAACTTAATTTCTTCAGGTACTGCAATAGTTACTGCTGAAAATGCTGAACTACAAGCCATCAATGCAATACTTGCTATGCCTAATTTAAATGCCATATTTCACTCTATATCGTTTATTAAAGTTTGATTGCACTATGCAATGTATAAATGACAGTTTTATGACAATTCATGGGTTTAGGCATTTGCACATGAATAAGTAAGTTGTAAGGCACATCACTACCCCCAGAAACAAAAAAGTAGGATGAATCATCATCCTACTTTTTTGTCTGTGCAGTATGTGTTGCTAGAGCTTAGTTAAAGCTTTTGAAACGTGCTGCATCATCCATAAATGTTTTTTCACCAGCAGGTGCTTCAATTGAACCAAACACTAATTGTGCACGTAGTTTCCAGTTTGCAGGAATGTCATAAGTTTGCGCAACTTCTTCATCTACGATTGGATTGTAGTGCTGTAATGATGCACCCACATTGATTTCAGATAAAGCTGTCCACGCTGCGAATTGTGCAATCCCTGTCGAATGTTCTGACCATACTGGGAAGTTGTCTGCATATAGCGGGAATTGCTCTTGTAGACCTTTTACAACATCTTGATCTTCAAAAAATAAAGCTGTACCAAAACCTGCAATAAAGCTATTAATTTTTGCTTCAGTGTTTGCAAATGCTTCTGCAGGAACCATTTTATGTAAAGTTTCTAAAACGATGTTCCAAAATTGTGTATGCGATGCACCGTATAAAGTCACAACACGTGAAGTTTGCGAGTTAAATGCAGATGGGCTTAAACGAACTGCTTGTTTGATTGTACTTTCAATAGTTGCCTGATCTACAGAAACATTTTTACCAAGTGCATAGATTGAACGGCGTTTTTCTAATTGATTTAAAAATGACATTTTTAATTCCTCTGCAGAATTTTGTATAAATTAATTGATACAGCGATATTAAGCTTTTTATTCAGCATAAACATTACAAAAAATACGACAGTGTGTTTTATGTATAGAACGATTATAGTTATATAAAGTGACAAATGTATGTGACTGCATTTAGGGTCTGTTGACATTTCATAAATGGCTTGCGCTGTAGGCTAAAACTGAGCAGATCAGGCATGAAACGCAGGGAATAGCGAGACTATTGCCAAGTTTCATAACGCAATCTGAGAAAGTTTTAGCCACAGCCTGAGCAAAAACAAGCACTGCTTTGTTTGCAGCGCAAGGCGCAGCGAAGGACGAGCATATTTTTTGCTGCTATTGCGTTATGAGTCAGTCATTTAGAATGACTAAATTTCCTGCCTCATGCCTTATATCAGCTAAAAAACCTTGCGAGATATATCTCTCACGTCGCAAACATAGACGAAGTGTCAACAGACCCTATTACCTTTTATTCTATAGATATAGTCTATTGCAATATAAATATGCTGCGGTTCGCTCTTTGTAGCACATAATAATAAGCTGATTTGACCAATCTTCATCAAATGCTGTTATTTAAGCATAGACTTTAAATTGATTTTGATAGTGTGCATGACTCCGTTCGGTTACTTCTTCTTCAATTGATCCAAAAACGAGTTGTGAACGTAACAACCATGTATCTGGAATATCAAAATGCTCTGCCACAGCACGGTCTATGTTTGGATTATAATGCTGTAAAGATGCACCCACGCCTGAATCTGCCAATGCTGTCCACACTGCAAATTGCGCCATGCCTGAAGTTTGCTCCGACCAAATTGGAAATTCTGCAGCATTAAATGGAATTTTCTTTTGCAATTGACGAATCACTTGTTGATCTTCATAGAACAATACCGTGCCAAAAGCTGCTGCACATTGTTCGATTTTCATTTTAGTACCTGCAAAAACCTGCTCTGGTACAAACTGACGTTGTACTTCCTGTACTAAATTCCAAAATTTTTTATGTGATTCAGAAAATAAAATAACCACGCGCGTACTTTGTGAATGATGTGCCGATGGACAGCTACGCACAGCTTCCTGAATCAGCTCGGTCATATAAGTTTGGCTAAAATGAACGCGTTTTCCTAAAGCATAAATACTACGGCGCTTTTTTAATTGATCGATGAAAGTCAGTTCATTTGCGTCATAGTTCGGCTTTTTCTTAAGCTTAAAGTCTTTCGTGATATCTGCTGTAAGCACATGACCAATTTTATTTAACAGTGTCATTTTGACTTCCCCAAAAAACCAATCAAAATCAATCTAATATTTTTTCTTATTCTATATAGACGAAAGTGCTTTTATTCACATTCGTATTTTTAGCTGCTGCTTTTTACAACACTCAAACCCGCTAAAAACAACAAACTCCGCATTTTGCGAAGTTTGTGTGAAACTTACAGCATTTTACATTTTAGCTTTAAAACTTAATTCAAAACTTATTTTTCAGTTTCAAACAGTGCTGCAACAAATGCTTTGGCTGAGAATGGACGTAAATCATCAATTTTTTCACCCACACCAATAAAGCGAATTGGCACATGGCTACGGCTTGCAATGTTAAATAACACGCCGCCTTTTGCAGTGCCGTCCAGTTTAGTGATGGTGATGCCTGTTAAGCCAACAGCCTCATCAAACATTTCAACTTGGTTAATGGCATTTTGACCCGTGCCTGCATCCACAACCAACATCACTTCATGCGGTGCAGTCGCATCAATTTTTTGCATCACACGCTTAACTTTAGTCAATTCTTGCATCAGGTTGCTTTTGTTATGCAAACGTCCAGCAGTATCTGCAATTAACACATCAATGCCTTTGGCACGCGCACTTTCAAACGCATCGAAAATAACAGAAGCACTGTCTGCACCGTGACCTTGTGCAACAACGGCAACATCGTTACGCTCACCCCAAATCTGCAATTGTTCTGTCGCTGCAGCACGGAAAGTATCCCCTGCGGCCAACATGACTTTTTTACCTTCGCCTTGTAAGCGTTTCGCTAACTTGCCAATGGTTGTGGTTTTACCTACACCATTCACACCCACGACTAAAATCACATAAGGGGTTTTATTGGCATCAATATGTAAAGGTTTTACCCGTGGCGCAAGCAAAGCCACTAATTCTTCTTGCAAAGCCTTATATAAAGAATGTGAATAAATTAAGTCGCCACGCGCAGTACGCTCGGTCAAATTGGCAATAATGGTTTTCGTTGCATCTACACCAATATCTGCAACCAACAGTTGTTCTTCGACTTCTTCTAATAATTCATCATCAATTTCTTTACCGCCAATCAGAATATTCACCATGCCATCGGCAAAGTTTTTACGGGTTTTGGTTAACCCTTCTTTCATGCGACTAAAGAAACCACCTTTCGCAGGCGCATCCGTGTCTGATGATGTTTCTGCAGCATGTTCAGAGGTTTCTGCTTGTTGTAGAGGTGTTGTTTCAACAATCGGAATATTTACCGCTGGTAAATTCGGTAATGTGACATCATCATCTCCGATATCAGCATCAATCAAAAATTTATTTTGCCCATTAGATTGCTGTTGCATGCCGAATCCTTGAAAAGCATTGCGTTAAAAAATCGGATTCTAACATAAACCAATTGCTTTTACCTCGTATTCCAACCACATAGCCGCATACAAAAAATACCTACAGCAATCCTTGCCTTTCCGCTTTAATTTCTGAAAGATAAGCCGATAACGATTGATCTCCACTTGCTTATGTTCCAATTTTCGATGAAGTCTGTTTGTGCGTTGCTTTGGGGTTTAACAGCTTCGATTAGCCATGCTGAAGTTTTAGCTGCGAATAACACTTTTGAAACCACACTCAACAATGGTTTAAAAGTCATTATCCGTGAAGACCATCGTTCTCCCATGGTGATGACTCAAATTTGGTACAAAGTGGGCAGTAGCGATGAGTCCGGAAATACACTTGGGATTTCGCACGTACTTGAACACATGATGTTTAAAGGTACAGCCAAGGTGCCGAATGATGAATTTACCCGTTTAAGTCGTATTTATGGTGGCAGTGTCAATGCAGCAACCTTTACCAATTACACGAATTATTATCAGCTCTATCCCAAAACTTATTTCCCACTGGCTTTAGAGTTGGAAGCCGACAGAATGAGTAATTTGTTACTTCGCCAACAAGACTTTGAGCCTGAAATTAAGGTGGTAATGGAAGAACGGCGGCAACGTACCGATGATAATCCACGGGCTTTGGCTTTTGAACGCTTTAAATGGATTGCCTACCCAACCAGTCATTATCGCCAACCCATTATTGGGCACATGAAAAACTTGCAAAGCATTCAGCTGCAAGATGTACAGGCGTGGTACAAAAAATGGTATCGCCCCAATAATGCTATTCTAGTGATTGTGGGCGATGTAGATCATCAAGCCGCATTGTTGCAAGTCCAAAAGTATTTTGGAGATATTCCGAAAGCACCTACGCCACCGCGCAATGATGTGTTGGAGTTTGAACAATTAGGTTATCGGCACATGGAATTGTCTGCGACTGTGCAAGTTCCTAATTTATATATGGCTTGGAATGTCGGTTCATTGGCAACAGCTAAAAATCCTCAAAATGCCTTCGCGCTCACTATCATCAAACAACTGTTAGACAGTGGAATTACTTCACGTTTAGAACAGCGCTTGGTCAGAAACAATAAGATTCTTAGCTCAGTCAGTGTCAGTTATGACCCGTATCAACGTGGGGATAGTTTGTTTAGTATTTCAGCATTGCCTGCAGCAGGTGTAACGTTAAGCGAAGCACAGGTCGCGATTCAAAACGAAGTGGATACGCTAAAACAGGATTTGGTCAATTCAAGTGAAATTGAGCGCGTGGTGACTCAATTTGTGGCCAATTGGATTTATAGTCAGGATGATTTGGCAGGACAAGCCCGAACCATTGGCAATTTGGAAGTCAATGGATTCAGTCACCGTTTAATCGATGTTTTACCACAACACTTCCAAGCGATTACTGCCCAGGATCTGCAACGTGTTGCGCAAAGTTACTTTAACAAAGACAGACTTAGCACCTTGTATTTATTACCTCAAAGCACAACACCTTAAACTGTGATTTTCATGAAAAAACATCTATTCAGCACGCTTATTTTAAGCACTAGTTTTAGCCTATGTTCTGCTGGCTTTGCGATGGAAACTGCCACCAGAGCAGCGCATGATTTTGCTGAAACAGATGTAAGTACGCCTTTACAATCTTTGAGCTTGCTGCACAGTTTAAATGCCGTAAATGAATTGGTCGATGTTCGCGCTCCACAGGTATATGAATTAAAAAATCATCGACACGTACGCACTTTATTTGTCGAAAATCCTGCTTTGCCAATGGTTGATATCCAACTGACTTTTAATGCAGGTTCTGCCCGCGATGCAGAAATTGAAAAAGGTTTATTTGGCGTTGCCAATATGGCAGCCCAACTGATTGATGAAGGCACCAAGCGTTATAAGGCAGAGGAAATTGCCGCAGCCTTTGAAACCACAGGCGCACGTTTTAGTACCACGGCGTACCGCGATATGTTTGTGGTACGGCTAAGAACACTGTCTGATCCGCAGAAAATGCAAACTGCCGTCAAAATGATGCTGGAAATACTGAAACATGCAACTTTTGAGCGTTCTAATATCCAGCGTGTGCAAAGCAATACACAAATTGGGCAAAAACAACTGCAAGAAAATCCAAGCCGTTTAATGAATATTCGCTTATATCGCGCAATTTACGGACAACATGCCTATTCAGAACCCATTACAGGCACCAATGGCAGCATCAAACGGATTCAACCAAAGCACTTACAACAATTTAGAGATCAGTTTCTGGTCGCGCAAAATATGAACATTGCCATTACAGGCAAATTAACCTTAAAAGAAGCAGAAAAACTTGCCAATACCATCAGCGCACATATTGCCCAAGGTGTTGCAGCAACAGCTTTGCCACAGCCTACACCTGCAACACGTTTCAACATCCAGCATATTCCCTACCGGTCACAACAGGCGCATGTCAGTATTGCACAACTTGCGACTACACGGGATGATCCTGACTATTTGGCTTTAGAAATTGCCAATAAAATGCTGGGCGGCAGCAGTTTCAATTCAATTTTGATGAAAGAATTACGAGTAAAACGTGGCTACACTTACGGTGTTAGCAGTTCGTTTCGTTTTACCCAAGCAGCGGGTTTGTTTAGCTTAGGCTATTCTACGCGCCAAGATCAGTTACTCGATAGTATTCAAGTCGCTCACCAGAGCTTAATTCAGTTTGTACAACAACCTATGAATTTAGAACAATTAAAAGAAACCAAAGCAGGTTTAATTCGTGCATTTCCGAATCAATACAGCAGCAATGCCAGTATTAATGCCCAGCTTGGGCACATCGGTTTTTATCGACTTCCTGCAAATTATTTAAGTGATTATGCAGAACGAGTGGAAAAAGTTACCGCTGAAGATGTGCAACATGCAATTCGCAAACATTTGCATCCTGATCGTTTAACTTTAGTAATTGTGAGCGAACATTTAGATAAAGCCGCATTGGTAAAAATGCTGCAGGACAATTTACTCGCACCAACATCTTTAACACCGACACCGCACAATATGAATAACATGCCAACAGAAAAAATTACTCTTGCACCAAGGCAGGAAGTTGTTGAGCCCGATCTTGCTCCATTTGATGTGCCTGCATCAACTTTAAATAATGCACATAACGAATCGGACGTTGATTGAGTAAATGAACTGCCATGTCTTGGGTATTGGCATACATAGATTGTTGTGACAAACGCTCAACATTTTGAAATTGTTGCACCCCAACTGGGCGATAAAGCGCAACACTTGCTAAAGTTAAAATAATAAAAATGATACTCAGCACAACAATATTATAAATTTGCTCGAGTTTCAGTTGAGAAATAAATTGAATCGTTTTTTGAATTGCGTTGTGCATGACCTACCTCTAATCGCCTTAGTGTAGGATGCCCTTGTGAGATGTACAAGTTAAACAGCTCAATTTTACTGTATCGTCACAGTAAAAATTGAGCCTTTTTCTACAAATTCTACAAAGGATTTAGCTTTAGCCAATCGTGCCACGAATTACCGCAAAGTATAAAACCAATGCAATGACTGCAAGCACCAAGAAAATAGCAAATACACTGACACCGCCCTCTGCTTCGGCAGGATGCAGTTCATCTTCATCGGCAATACGGAGTAATTCACCATCATAATTACGATAAAACTCTATACGATCGCTTCGCTCTAAAGTTTTAGCAAAGTCAGCCACACGTTTACGTTGCGCCAAGCAGTATTCACCTAAATGAACATCTCGACGGAAAATTACCTCATCTAGTTTTTTACGGTGATGATGTGCCAACTCAATAATTTGAGAAGTCAATGGAGGTACATCAAAAGCACATCCGTCTACGGATCTTGTCATGTTGTTCTCCTTTTTTATCATGCTTAGAGCTTTAGTTTAATCAAAATTAAACTTGTTCAATGTTTAATCATGTAAACTTAAAACATGCTCATTAACCCCGATAATTATTTGACAATTCAATCAAATTGTAATATTAGTTTAACAATAAAGCGTTAAATTGATATGAAGCCTAAAAGGTAGGCTTAAATAAGTAATCATAATTACAATAAGGAGTTTAATATGATTCAAACGATCTCTCACCATGACTTAGAGCATGTTTATGCAAATGCAGTAAACACGATTCATTCACAAATGAACTTCCAAGACGCGGTAAAACAACTCGAAGAAGCTGCACGTGCAGGACATGGTAAAGCGGCAATGTTCTTAGCAGAACTGTATTATCAAGGTTTCCGCGTAGAACGTGATTCATTGAAAGCGCAATACTGGCAAAACATGGCCACCATGCAAGCATAATAAAACGTCACTTAGGTGGCGTTTTTTTTGACCCTTTTTTTAGATGCTCCAACCATAAATACATATTTGTTTACGATTTTAAGCAAAGCTTAAACGGTATATTCATCAATTCTTTTTACAATATAGCCAAATTTTACAACCTTGCTTGATTATGAATCAGATTAACCAACTCCACCCTTTACCAAAGGATTTTCTGCTTAAAGTTACACTATTAAAATCAATGATGTACTGCGGTGTACTTTGGGGTTTATTCCATCAAGGTTGGGCAATGAGTTCAGATCACGATGATTATATTTTCCCTTTTTGGTTAAATGCGGTACAAGCGCATAAATATGCTGCTAAACACTGGCCACAATATAGTCCTCGTAAAATTTCCGCGCAGGATTTTGAAACTTTTTTATTACCAACGCTCACCCGTTTAAATGTCACGCCAACCTTGTTTGGTTCGTCAAGTCAAAAAATTAAACTGACCACTTCACAAATGAAGCATTTCTTTTTTAATGAACCTGCGTTAAATATTGCTTAAATAAAAACTGAATAGAATTGACGTAAAAATCAACAATCGTGACTCTAAAGTATTTGCAATTTTTACAATTCACGTTACTTTAAAAGTCAAACAATAAACAACAAATCAGGACACAGAATATGACCAAGGTAACTCACGTTTTACAAGATAAAGCACATCACGAAATTTACACAATTCGCCCAGAAGCAACGGTTTTAGAAGCAATTAGTTTAATGGCTGAAAAAGGCATTGGTGCGTTGGTGGTTACCGATCAAAACAATCATGTGGTTGGTATTCTGTCTGAGCGTGATTACACCCGTAAAGTTATTTTGATGGAACGAACTTCTAAAAGCACAACGGTTAGTGAAATTATGACTGCTAAAGTACTGACCGTGACCAAAAACACCAGTGTGAAAGAATGCTTAAACTTAATTACTGACCATCATTTACGTCACTTACCTGTACTTGAAGGTGAGCAGTTGGTAGGTTTGGTGTCGATTGGTGACTTGGTGAAAGCGACTATGGATGATCAGCGCAAACTGATCGAGCAGTTACAACAATATATTGCAAGCTAAGACACTGTTTTATAAAACCTGCCAAATATAAAGTAAAGATAAAAAAACCGCCTAAACTTACACATTTAGGCGGTTTTTCATATTCAGTAGAATTAATTCAAACCTAATTTTTCTGCTACATAGTCTGAATCTTTATCACCACGACCTGAAAGATTAACCACAATTTTCACGTTTTTTGCCATTTTTGGTGCTTCACGTAATGCCCACGCCACCGCATGTGAGCTTTCCAAAGCAGGTACAATACCCTCTACACGTGACAACGTCATAAAGGCATCTAAACATTCTTGGTCAGTTGCCGTTGAATACTCCACGCGACCAATGTCTTTTAAGAAGCTATGTTGCGGCCCCACACCTGGATAATCCAAACCAGAGGCAATAGAGTGCACTGGCAATGGCTCACCATGTTCATCTTCAAGTACATAACACGCCATACCGTGAAGCTGGCCTGGTTTACCCAAAGTTAGGGTTGCAGAGTGTTGATCTGTATCTAAACCATGCCCTGCAGGCTCAACACCCACAAGTTTCACTTCTGCATCATTTAAGAATGCGGTAAATGCACCCACTGCGTTTGAACCACCGCCCACACATGCCACGATATAATCTGGATTTACTCCAAAGCGTTCTTGGCTTTGCATTTTAATTTCATCGCCAATAATTGCTTGGAAATCACGTACCATTTTTGGAAATGGGTGTGGGCCAACCACCGAACCAATTGCATAAATATAATTTTTCGGGTCTTTTAAGTATTCTTCAAAAGCGCTGTCCACTGCATCTTTTAAAGTGGCTGTACCGCGGGTCACTGAAATCAGGTTGGCACCTAGAATTTTCATTTTCACCACATTCGGGTGTTCTTTTTCAATATCCACCTGTCCCATGTGAATTTCACATGGAATGCCCACAAGCGCACATGCTGTTGCCAACGCGACACCATGCTGTCCCGCACCAGTTTCTGCAATGACTTTGGTTTTACCCATATATTTGGCTAGTAATGCCTCGCCTAAACAGTGGTTAATTTTATGTGCACCAGTATGGTTTAAATCTTCACGCTTTAAATAAATTTGCGCACCACCTAACTGTTCAGATAAACGCTTGGCATGGAATAAAGGACTTGGACGGCCAACATAGTGAGCAAACAAATCTTTTAATTCATTCTGAAATTCTGCCGTTTTACGAATTTCCTCATAAGCAACGTTAATTTCATCCATGGCTTCTTTTAAATGTGGTGGAATAAACTGCCCGCCATATTGCCCGAAAAAACCGTCTTCATTCGGTAATGCGATGCCATTGATTTGATGATCCATATCGATCCCCTCAGATTGAAATTCACGTTGCCTATCGTGTCTGCACTTACTTAGTCTTCGCCTAACAATCACTCAAAAGTTGAGTGATATTGACGAAAATGACGATTAACGCGCCAAATATTTAGTCATATCTTCAATGCCTTTTAAAGTCATTGGATACATATGATGTTCAAAAATTTGTTTAATTAAACCAATGGTATGTGTGTAATGCCAATAGCCTTCCTGTTCAGGATTCAGCCATGCGGTTTTTTCAAAATGCTGACGCAGACGTTGTAACCAAACTTGCCCTGCCTCATCATTCATATATTCTACCGAACCACCAATCGAATTCAGCTCATAAGGTGCCATACTCGCATCACCGACCACAATTACCCGATAGTCGCGTCCATAGGTATTCAACAAATCCCACGTATTCATACGGGTACTGCTACGGCGTAAATTGTCTTTCCAAACATAGTCGTATAAACAGTTGTGGAAATAAAAATATTCGAGGGTTTTAAACTCAGTTTTGGCCGCACTAAACAGTTTTTCACATTGGGCGATGTGTGCATCCATCGAGCCACCCACATCAAACAACATCAACACTTTGACGCGATTACGACGTTCTGGCACCAATTGCACATCTAAAATGCCCTGTTTGGCAGTTTCTCGGATAGTGCCATCAATATCCAATTCTTCAGCTGCACCTTGACGGGCAAATTTACGCAAACGACGCAGTGCCAATTGCATTTGTCGTGTACCTAAAATCTGTTCATCGTCTAAATTTCGATACTGACGCTGCTCCCAGACTTTAACAGCTGAACGCTTACGTCCAGGCCCACCAATGCGTACACCTTCAGGATGATCACCAAAAGCACCAAACGGTGATGTACCGCCCGTACCAATCATACGGTTGCCACCCTGATGCTTTTTATGCTGCTCGCGTAAACGCTCTTCCAGCATTTTCATCAATTCTTCTAAAGAACCTGCTTTTTTCAGCTCTTCGCGTTGTTCTGGCGTGAGATGTTTTTCTAATAGTTCTAAGTCGAACCAGTCTTTAGGCAATTGATGAACTTGCTGCAGTAAATCATCTAAATCAAAAGTGGAAATGCCATCAAAATAATCTTTCATGGCACGGTCAAACTTGTCAAAAAAACGCTCATCTTTGACCATGACGGTTTTAACAAGTTGATAGAATTCATCTTGATCTGCAAAAACCAGACCCGATGCCACCGCCTGATTTAAGTCAATCAATTCACGTGTGGTGACAGGTACACCGTAACGTCGCAAGGTATAAAACAAGCGCACGAACATGGCGTTGTCCTCCCTTAACGGCGCGACATAAAGGCTAAACGCTCAAGCAATTGCACATCTTGTTCATTTTTGATTAATGCACCGTATAAAGGCGGAATGGCTTTGCTTTTATCGCTATTACGCAAAATATCTTCCGGCATGTCATCTGCCATCAATAGGCTTAACCAATCAATTAATTCAGACGTAGATGGTGGTTTTTTTAAGCCCGGAACTTGGCGCAATTTAAAGAAAACTTGTAAAGCTTCTGAAACCAATGTGCTTGAAATATTCGGGAAATGCACATCGATAATATCGCGCATGGTCGCTTCATCTGGGAAATCAATATAATGGAAGAAACAACGACGTAAAAAAGCGTCTGGCAGCTCTTTTTCATTATTTGATGTGATGATCACGATTGGACGTTGTGTTGCCGTAATGGTTTCGCCTGTTTCATAAACATAAAACGACATTTTATCGAGTTCATGTAGCAGGTCATTTGGGAATTCAATATCTGCCTTGTCAATTTCATCAATCAACAACACACAGCGTTCTTCGCTGGTAAATGCTTCCCACAATTTCCCGGGTTTAATATAGTTTTTAACGTCATACACACGGTCATCGCCCAGTTGGCTGTCACGCAAACGCGACACTGCATCATATTCATATAAACCTTGCTGCGCTTTGGTGGTCGATTTAATGTGCCATGTAATCAACTTTAAACCCAAACTTTTAGCAACTTGCTCTGCCAATAAGGTTTTACCTGTACCTGGCTCACCTTTCACCAAAAGCGGTTTTTGCAAAGCACGTGCGGCTTTCACCGCAAGTTTTAAACTATCAGTCGCAATGTACTGATCTGTACCCGAAAATTGTTGCGCATCAACAGACATGATTTTACCTTAATTGTTTTAGTTACAGTGGTGAGGTATTTTTCTTGGCTTTATAAGTCGTTTGTTTAAGACAGTATCTTGACCAGAAATAACCGATCAATAAGCCAAGACCGATCACAAATAAAATGGCAGATAAATTAGACCAAACCAATGGGGTTTCTTTGGTTAAAACACCAAAAAGAAGTCCAAAGATGGCTGGGGCAAGTGCTGCATTGCTGCCTTCTGATACTGTTGGGGTAAGTAAAATTGCAAACAGCACAATCCAAGTGATACCACCTAACGGATTGGGCAAGCGTTTGGCAATTTCGTACCAGCACCATAAAATAATGGCACTCCCCAACAAATAAACAGAAACAGCAATTGCAGTTTCAGGAATTGAATCCAATCCAGTCATCACACTATTCATTTCTCAACTCCTGAATAAAGCTTAAGCACCACGTAAACCTTCTGGTTCAACGGCATTTGGGTTAATTAAGCCTTCTGGTGGCACTTGAATAAAGAAGCCACGTGTTTGAATAGAATCCATGACATGCAAAACATTCACACGTGCCAACTTACGGCTTTCAGACAGTTGCAAATCCATTACAAATGTCGCACGACCAAATGCAACTCGCATTGGCTCAGGTAAAACCTCTAGCGGGTTAAACGCTTCTGCTTGATCTTCAGTTTGCTCAGGACGGGCGATGTATAAATACATCTCATCTTTTTTGCTCGATTTATAAATTGAACAGTGCATAAACAACAAAACTCTAAAAACTCAGGCAAAGGATACAACAAAAAAAACCGAGATACATTAACCATTATTAACGCATTGGTCTATGTTTACACTCAAACAAAGAATGGCGTGAAAATTCATCCATTTTCAGGTGAAAAACGGCTTTATTTAAAATGTGGATCGGTTTGATTTATTCAGCAACTTTCATCTGACCAGACAAATAACGCTCGTCGGCATGTAAAACTTCAATTAAAGGCTTGGTGAGTAATTCATAACGCCAACCTAACAAATAGTTAGGCAAATCTTGCTCATCGTTATGAAATACCACATGCTGATAAAGCGCATTGAGCCATTTTTTACGCAGCAAAACTTCTTTTGGAATTTGAGTTTCCTGTACGGCACGTTGAATCACCTGTTCTACATTTTCGCCCACTTCTTTTGAAGAATGACGAATTGGTCGCGCCATACGTAATGGCCATTGTGATTGATCAGGCAAATATTTAATTAAATCTAAAATAGTTTTGCCATGTTCACGCACAATATGCGCACGTAAATCTTTAATAGTACTGAGCTGGAACTGATTTTTAGGATTTTTCTCGACCAAGTCCAGCATAGTAGAATTACGCAAAATAAAACTACGTGGTTGGTTTAAGGCTTTTACCATTTGCTCACGCCAAACGGCCAATTGTTGCAATTGCATGAGTTGACGGCGTGAATGACGATAGTTGCCCACATCCTGATACAACAACTCTAAAGGTGTTTCTTCACCAATTTCCTGAGTTAAATTGCGGCAATCTTCTTGTGCAAAATCCAGTAAATAATTTTGTTTTAAGTCGGTTTGTACCTTATCTGCCAATTGCATTAGATACAACACATCATTGGCAGCATAATTTAACTGCTCATCGGACAACGGACGTGCAAGCCAGTCTGAGCGAGTTTGCCCTTTATCAATATCGACATTGAGCATGGTTTTTAAAGCGTTTTGATAACTGACTTGTAAACCATGCCCTAAAAATGACATGCCAACTTGGGTATCAAACACGTTATCTAAGTTTTTTTGCTGCGCGTAATGATAAATTAAATCAATATCTTCACCGCAGGCATGAAAAATATTTTGCTGCGCTTGAAACAGTTTTTCCCAAAATGCACTTAAATTTAACGAAGTCCCATCTAACAAATAGACCTGATCATTCACATTAATTTGGAATACACCCAATTTTGGCCATAAAGTATCGACCTTAATAAATTCGGTGT
Organism: Acinetobacter sp. YH12135; assembly: GCF_013418565.1. NCBI lineage: Bacteria > Pseudomonadati > Pseudomonadota > Gammaproteobacteria > Moraxellales > Moraxellaceae > Acinetobacter > Acinetobacter sp. YH12135. Next base: position 57,282 of record NZ_VPBU01000015.1, on the reverse strand, counting down.
CTAAACCATAAATGCTGTTTTGGCTCATTAATGCCAAGACATTTTCAAAGTCTTTTTGTTGGTGAATAAATTGGAACATAGCGAGCAGGTAAAACAGGATTCTCTAGGGGTTCATTTTAAACATTAAATAGCATTTAGCTATAAAAATATGTCCAGTATTTTCAATTTTTATCTTATTTCTAAGTCGATACAGTGAAAATTTAAATTTTTTATCGTTTTTTTATCTTAATTTGATTTTTATTGGCTTTAAAGGCAAGTAATCCTTTTTGTGGATGATTTATCAATTGATTATTCATATAAAATAGCCACACATGCGAAATAAACATACACATGAAATAAGCACCTAAATGCTTATTTCATTCGCATCCGATTATGCACCGCCTGACTTAAAGTATGACTATCGACATATTCAAGTTCGCCACCTTGCGGCACACCTTGCGCGATACGGGTCATCTGCACAGGCAAATGTTTGGTCGCTTCTACCAAATAGTGTGCTGTCGCCTGACCTTCTACGGTTGCATTGGTCGCCAAAATCACCTCAGTAATGTTGCCATCACTTAAACGCTGAACCAAATATGGAATACCAATTTCGTCAGGCCCAATGCCATCTAATGGCGATAAGTGCCCACCTAAAACATGGTATTTGCCACGAAAACTGCCACTTTGCTCAATCGCCATGACATCGGCTGGAGATTCCACCACGCAAAGTAAGTGTGCATCACGGTCATACGAAGCACAAATATTGCAGACTTCATCTTCCGTTAATGAATGACAAATCGAACATTCATGAATATAGCTAGTGGCTTCGTTCAAAGCATGAGCCAAACCGACTGCACCTTCTCTATTTTTCATAATCAGGTGCAATGCCATGCGTTGAGCCGATTTTGGCCCAACACTTGGCAAAATGCGTAGCGCTTGTACCAGTTGATCAAAACGATCACTAAACATACGCCGTTCCTTAGAATAAACCTGCCAAGCCCGGTGGCAAGCCCATGCCTGAGTTTGCAGACTTCATTTTTTCTTCAGAAATTGCTTCGGCTTGACGGGCAGCATCATTCATTGCAGCGGCAATCAAATCTTCAATCATCTCTGCATCGTCTTGCAATAATTCAGGGTTGATTTCAATGCGTTTGACCACATTACGGCAAGTCATCGTCACTTTCACTAAACCACCGCCCGCTTCTGCATGCACTTCAGTTTGCGCAAGTTCTTCTTTGGCTTTTTTAATGTTGTTTTCCACTTCTTTTTGCATGCGCTGTGCTTGCTGCATCAACATATTAATGTTCATAAAAATCTCCGAACAAATGATCTATTTAGTTTTAAATGAGGTCTAAACCGCGCTCGATGTCGCGAATAATATCATCAATATCTTCCAAGCCAACAGAAACACGAATTAAACCTTCGCTGATACCTGCTGCTTGTTTGGCTTCTGGGGTCATTCTGCCATGCGATGTTGTTGCAGGATGGGTAATGGTTGATTTTACATCGCCCAAATTACTGGTGATAGATAGGAAGCGTGTGTTGTCAATCACAGTCCACGCGCCTTCACGCTCGCCTTTCACCACAAAAGATACAACACCACCAAAGCCAGACTGTTGTTTTTTCGCCAACTCATGCCCCGCATGATGCGGCAGACCTGCATAATACACTTTTTCAACTTTTGGATGTGCATCTAGCCACTCGGCAAGTTTTTGTGCGCTAGCGCAATGTGCTTTCATCCGCAGGCTTAAAGTTTCTAAACCTTTTAAGAAAATCCATGCGTTAAATGGACTTAATGAGTTACCCAAAGTACGAATCACACCGTTGATTTCTTCAACCAGTTTATCTTTGCCAACAACCGCACCACCCAAAGCACGCCCCTGACCATCAATATATTTGGTTGATGAATAAATAATAAGGTCTGCACCAAATTTTAGTGGTTGTTGCAAAACGGGCGTACAGAAAGTGTTATCTACCGCAAATAACGCACCATGTGCATGTGCAATATCGGCAATCGCTTGCAAGTCACCCACCTGAGCCAATGGATTTGATGGTGTTTCAATAAATAACAAACGCGTATTTGGACGAATCGCTTGCTTCCAACTGTCTAAATCTTCTAAATCAACAAAAGTGACATCGACACCAAACTTCATCACGTATTTTTCAAATAGTGAAATGATCGAGCCAAATACAGCACGTGAACAGACTACATGATCACCCGCTTTAAGATAAGCCAAAGTGATCGCATGAACGGCCGCCATACCCGAACTTGTCGCAACCGCACGTTCTGCACCATCTAATACTGCCAAGCGTTTTTCAAAAGCCTGTACAGTTGGATTGGTATAACGTGAATAGGTATTGCCTTCAATTTCACCTGAGAATTTTGCAGCTGCATCGGCAGCATTTTTACAAACAAATGATGAAGTCAGGAAAATTGGCTCACTGTGTTCGCCTTCAATTGTACGGTTGTGTCCGGTACGAATTGCCAAAGTATCTAATTGATATTCAATGTCGTCGTGTTGACTCATCTTTACTGCTCAGCCCTAAACTTAGTCCTAAGACCTGTTTGTTAAATAATTGCCAACATTTTGAGCGCCAAGCGCATTTAAGGTCAAGGTAAAATGTATAAATATCGCTTAGACTTCATTCAAATCGGCGCCACGTGTGATGGAACACCTCATGAATCAGCTACAAAGAAAATTTAATCCGCACCGAAAAAAGCTTAAAAACCTCAGCATTCGCTTATTTAAAAGCCGTGATTTGATCTTATCTCAGACCACGCCATACGACATCGTGGCACGTTATAAGTATGCGCAGATTCGCTATTACGCTTCGCCAGATAAGCAATATAAAGAGCCGCTGGTTTTTGTTGCGCCTTTAGCAATTACCATGTCGATTTATGACTTATATCCTTATCGCTCTTTAGTGAAACATTTTCAGCATAGCGGTTTTGATGTGTATTTGGTTGATTGGGGACAATTGACCTATCAACATTGTCATTTAAATTTTATGGCTTTTATTCAGGATGCAATCCCTAATTGTATTCAACTCATTTTACAACACGCCAAAGTCGAACAAATTTCACTACATGGTTGGAGTATGGCGGGTATTTTTGCCATGCTTTATACCGCCGACCAACAAACAACTCATATTAAAAACTTGATGGTTTTGGGTAGCCCTGTAGATAGCTATGCTTCGGGGCGGGTTGGTAAACTCTTTCAACTGACCAATCAACTGATTTCTAAATATCCCAAATTGCAACATGCCTTTTATTCAGGAAAAATTCCAAAGCATTTAATTCATACACCGGGTTTAATCAATGCGATTGGTTTTAAGATTTTAGACCCTAGAGCATGGCTGGAAAGCAATAAACAGATGCTGTCGAATCTGCACGACTTACAAACCTTGCATGAAAACGCAACTTTAGCCAATTTTTTAAATAATATGATTGATTATCCGGGTGGGATTAATCAGGACATGGTATTGAATGTATGGCTGCAAAACCCACTCAAACAAGGTCATATTCAACTCAAACAACATCAGATAGACCTTAAAAATATTCATTGTTCACTTTTGGTCGGTGCGGGTGATAGCGATCAAATTGTCACTGCTGAAGCTGCTCAACCTTTATGTGAATTGACAAGTAGTACCGATGTCACGTTTACTCTTATTCCAGGTGGACATTTGGGTTTAATGTCCAGTCAAAAAAGTGCCAATGAATTCTGGCCTAAACTGACCACTTGGTTAGAACAACGATCTAGCAAAATTGCATAAAGAGAGCAAAAACATGATTCAATCTGTTGCATTTATTGGCTTAGGCGCAATGGGCTACCGCATGGCAGCCCATTTACCTAAACATTTTGATACGGTCTATGTCTGGAATCGTAACTTTGCCAAAGCCGAGCAACATGCTGCTGAATATGGCACACAAGCGGTTGAATTGGCTCAAGCGGTGCAAGCAGATATTATTTTTTCTTGCTTGCCTACCAGTACCGAAGTTGAAAACCTGATTGCACAAGTTCCGCTGAAAGCAGGTTCAGTCTGGGTCGATTGCACCAGTGGCGTACCCGAAAGTGCTAAAAAATTGGTACAACAACTTGAAACACAACAGATCGACTTTTTAGATGCACCTGTAAGTGGACAAACGATTGGTGCAGAAAATGCCACCTTAACAGTCATGATTGGTGGTAAAGCAACTGCTTTTGAAAAAGCCTTACCTGCAATTCAGGCTTTTGGTAAAGTGATTCAGCATGTGGGTGAACCTGGTGCTGGCTTTGCCGTAAAAGCGGTGAATAATATGTTAATGGCAGTGAGTTTGTGTGCTGCAGCTGAAGGTTTTACCACCTTAAAAGCACATGGCGTAAACTTAAATCAGGCCTTGCAATGCATAAATGCTTCAAGTGGTAAAAGCGCAGTAACGGAAATGATTTTGCCGCAGCGAGTACTGAATCGCGCTTTTCCAAATACTTTTGCACTCCCTTTACTGGCTAAAGACACAGGTATCGCATTAGATTTAGTCCATGAAGCAGCTTTGCCTGCACCTGTATTGGCTTTAACCCAAAGCCTGATTCAAGCAGCGAATTTAACCGCAGAAAAAGACAGTGATTTTTCCACTGCTGTGAAAATGTATGAATTATGGAGTAATATTACCCTAGAGTAAGAACTCGCCATTGAATATACAGCCATAAACCCAATAATGTGTATTAAGTGGCTAGTCACACCATCATTAAATAGAGGAAACTCTTATGAACAAGTTTAGCATTGCCGTATTTGCAAGCCTTGCAACTTTAATTGGGGCAAGTTCAACTACTTTTGCATCTGAACAAGAATGTCAGAAACTGAAAAATGACCACGATGTTATTTATGCATCTAAAGGGTTCTGCTTCAAAGACCCAGAAGCTAAAGCACGTTTTGGTAATGACAACTGCTATACAACCAAACCTAAGTTTTCTGAAAAAGAACAACAACGTCTTGACGCAATCAAAGAACGTCAAAAAGAACTGAACTGTAAATAACCGTTCTGAAATATCAAAGCTGAATTTAAGGAATCATAATGGCTTACGATGATCAAAATATTTTTGCAAGAATTCTACGTGGCGAACTTCCTGCAATTAAAGTGTATGAAGATGACCAAGTTCTTGCGTTTATGGACATCATGCCGCAAGCCGATGGTCACACTCTTGTGATTCCTAAAACACCTGCGGTGACTTTACTGGACTTACCTGCAGATGCAGCGGCTTATACTATTCAAATTGTGCAAAAAATTGCGAAAGCTATGCAGCAAGCTTTGGGTGTAGATGGTATCGTGTTAATGCAATTGTCAGGTACTAGTGCAGGTCAAACTGTCCCTCACGTGCATTTTCATTTAATTCCAACCTCGGTTCATCAACTTGGGAAACATGCTGCACAAATGGGCGATCAAGAAAAAATTAAAGCCCAAGCGGAAAAAATTAAAGCAGCACTTTAAATATTTCAAAAGTGTCATACAAAATGAATGGAGCAGCTGCTCCATTTTTTATTTAAATACAATTCAAATACTTAAAAATAAATCACAATTATTAGACCTCTTGCGAAAGTATAGTTTTATCTAATTTTTGAATTGGCTAAAAGCTCATAAAATATAGCTTTCGGGTGATTAAAATGTCATTAACGCAAGAAGTCTATTTATTACATTTTATTACCCGTCATCAAATTGTAATTTTTTCTTCACTTCAATGTCACAAAGTTTACAGATACTGCTTAGCAAGTTGGTGAGCTTGTGTAACTTTTTGTACACAAGCTAACTAAATAAGAAAGCAAGGCGAATGCCATTTTTAAAAGTGTTTTGGAGAAATCTTGATGAAAAAATTGCTTCTAGCAGCTACTGTTGCAGCAATGGGTGTAAGCGCAGCACAAGCAGCACCAACTTTGTACGGCAAACTGAATGTATCTTTAGATCAAGTAGATAACCATGACTTTCAAGGTAATGATGTTACCGAGTTAAGCTCTCATTCTTCACGCATTGGCGTTAAAGGCGAAGAAAAATTAACTGACAACTTATCTGCGGTGTATCAAGCTGAATGGGCTGTTTCTACAGATGGTGCTGGTTCAGATACGGACTGGAGCACACGTAACCGCTTCTTAGGTCTTAAATGGGCTGATATTGGTACATTAAAAGCTGGTCAATATGACTCTTATTTCAAAACAGCTGCTGGCAGTGCTCAAGATATTTTCAATGACCACACTCGCCTTGATATGGGTAAAGTGTTACATGGTGAAGAGCGTCTTAAGAACGTAATTGGCTTTGAAACTGACAAAAAATTACTTGGTGGTGTTCAATTCAACATCATGGCACAGCAAGGTGAAAATACTGCATCTGAGTACACAACAGAAGATCGTGACAGTTTTGGTGACGCAATTTCAACCTCTTTAAGCTATGACAACAAAGACTTAGGGCTTGCTTTAGCTATCGCTGCTAACATGGGCGTACAAGGCGATTATGCAGCGTATAGTTTAAAAGACGTTGAATCAGATGCTGTACGTGTAACAGGTTCTTATAACTTCAAGGCAGCTGGTTTACCAGGTTTAACTTTAGGTGCTCTATGGCAACAAGCTGAACTTTCAGACTCACCTTCTGCTGCTGTATTAGCTGCTGCTAAATTAAAATCAGCTGCTGCATCGTTGGAAGAACAAGCTATGGCTGTCACTGCAGCATATAAATTTGCTAATACTCCTTGGACAGTTAAAGCTGAATACATTACTGCAGAAACAACAGCGACTGGTGTAAAAGATCGCACAATTGATCAATACGGTCTTGGTGTTGACTATCACTTCAACAAACAAGCGCGTATGTATGGCGTATTAGCATCTCAAGAACGCGACTGGGAAACTGGCGTTGGTAAAGATGACACAATGACTGTATTCGGTCTTGGTATGGAATATAACTTCTAATCTTAAGATTAAAGTGAATTCTACAAATAAAAGGGCTTATGCCCTTTTATTTTTTCTTAATTTAACGCTTTAAAAACCCAGACACCAAATTCATCACTTGTTGAATATCATCATTGGCTTCTTGCTTACTGGTTTGCTCACCTTGTGGTGTCAATGAATCAATAATTTGCGGCAATACTGCAGAAATCGTATTATAAATATCTTGCTTTGGCGCCTGAGTTTGCTGTGCGACCTGCTCTACATCGGCATCATCAAATAAACTTTGTACTTGTTCAGCACCTACATGCGCATTTTCACCTGGGCCTGTAGACACCCAATCATCCACCTGACTGGTTAAGCCTTGTCCTTTGAGTTTATCCAAAGCACCTTGCAAGCCACCCTGTTTTTGAATCCATGCCAACACCAAAGGCAAAACTGCAATCAATAAACTTTGTGTACCTGAAGCACCTGTAGCAGAAGGCTGTTGTTGCCCACCTAACTGACCTAGTACCGAACCAAAAATGCCACCCAAGCCGCCTTGCGCAGATTGTTGGTTATTACCACCAAGTTGCCCCAAAACCGAACCTAAAATACCACCCAATCCGCCTTGAGATTGATTAGATTGCTGATTCGCGCCCAATGCCTGCTTTGCTAAAATTTCAACAATATTGCTTAAATTGGTCATTTTATTTTCCTCATAATGCCCTTATGACAGCATACGAAGTTTTGACTGAATTGCGCGCTTGAAATTGTTAAATTTTGCAATATCCTAAATTTATGTGAATTAATTATCATTATTAGAATTTTGTGATCGTAATTCAGCACTTACCAGCGGAATTTATCCCAATTTTCAGGGTTTGCCCAAAACTTAGAATTAAACCAATCAGGCACGTGCTTATAAGTCAAAATATTAAATTGCCATAAGCACAAATGATGCTGCTCAAAGCGATGTTCAATCAATTGCGTAAAACCAAGCGCTCTAAGCAATTGCTCATCTTCACGCGCAGCAATCACCACAATACGTTTTGCCAATAAATCACGTAGCTTCACCAAAATTTGCGAGGTGTGTTGTGGTGTCTGCGCAGCAAAATCGGCAGCATCTAAAAATACAACTGCCAAATCAAAACGTTGGGTAAAAGGCAGATTTAAAAATGCCAATGCGCTAAAATACTGCCATTGGATAGTTGGCTGCTCATCAGCCGCTTGATTGTTATACTTCGGGCTTGCTTCAATATTTTGCCCTATACACAATGCAGTAGAAATTGGCTGTTGTTGAGATAAATCATCAATTAATGCTTGAATTAAACGCATTTCAGCCATCACTGCATTCCTTCATTTTCGAGAGAGTATTCTTATGGAACTACAAGGCATTTGCCATAAAATGCACGCAGGTCTTAAGGACCATAGTGTAACTGATGAACAGGTACACAAGGCAAATGTTGAATATAAATTTATTCTAGACCGTGCAGAAATTGACCTGCCTTTTCAGCTTGGGCAAGAACTTGAACTGGAATGGACGGGCAATATTTATTGTGTTTCTTGTGGTGTGAAAACACCAAAATCCTATTCGCAAGGACATTGTTTCAAGTGTTTTAAAACCAAAGCATCTTGCGATATGTGCATCATGAAGCCTGAGACCTGTCACTATCATTTAGGTACCTGTCGTGAAGATAGTTTTGCTCAAGAAGTCTGCTTTCAACCGCACATCGTATATTTAGCCAATTCAAGTGCTTTAAAAGTGGGAATCACCCGTTTAGGTCAAATGCCAACACGTTGGCTAGATCAGGGCGCAACTCAAGCCTTGCCAATTATGAAAGTCGGCTCACGCCGTTTATCTGGGCAATTGGAAGTTATGTTTGGTACACAAGTCGCAGATAAAACCGACTGGCGCAAACTACTCAAAGGCGAAGCAGAGCCGCTAAACCTAATTGAAGTGCGTGAACAACTGATTGAAGAGTTTGCGCCTAAAATTCAGACCATTCGTGATGAGTTTAGTCAAAACCTTGAATTCAACGAAACGGTAGAGCTTTTAGATCAGGAACTTCCGCGTGAATTTGTGTACCCTGTAGAACAGTATCCTGAGAAAATTAAATCGCATAACTTAGATAAAACCCCAATCATTCGCGGCAAACTGCAAGGAATTAAAGGGCAATATTTAATCTTGGATACAGGTGTCATCAACATTCGTAAATACACAGGTTATGAGCTAAAAATTCGCGCTGAATAAATCTTGAAACTGCTTACTTAATCATTTTAGATGCACAAAAAAACCAGCAAATTTGCTGGTTTTTTTGTAGATGTTCATCACTTATTTGATTTTCGCTTTCGATTTCAAATATTGCGTATAGTCATCTAGCTCTTGTTGAGCACGTAATTGTTGATACAACTGCGCTAACTCTTTCAGTTGCTCAGGCGTTAAAGCATTCGATGTAGTATCGTTTACATTTGATACAGCTACCACCACCAATTCATTTGGTATAGATGCTGTTGTTACTGACCACATACCATCTTTAGGCGCAAGCACACTAAATGCAGCACGTTCAATTTCACGCTTTAACAAACCATCTGCACGGGTGAATGTGCCTGCATTTTCAAAACGGATTTGGTTTTTCGCCAAAACGGTCGCTGCAGGTTGAGTTTTAAAGGCATCCAACGCAGCTTGAATATCTTTTTTCGCTGCATCAAAGGCTTTTTTCTCAATCAGTTTAGCTTTTACGCGGGGTGTTGCTTCTTCTAAAGTTTGCACACCTGCGGCATGGTAATTACGCACTTTCACCCATACCACATCGCCATTGGCTAAAGTAATGTTACTCGATGCGTTGCGATCGCCATTTTTCACATCATCATTAAACAATTTAACTTTGACAGATGGCTGGCTTAAAACAGGATGCTGCGCCGCCAAAGTTAAACCATTAACAGATTCGACTTTGGCCGTTTTCACTTCTTCTGCCACAACATCTAAAACATCACTACTCACCACCAATTCATTTAAGCTGTTGATGGTATCGGTATACGCATTTTCAGTTTTGGCTTTTTGCAACTCTGCCATTAAACGTGCTTTTTGAGTTTCAAACGCAGGGACTTGAACTGTAGCACCTTCTGTTTGAATCACATGATAGCCATATTGAGTTTTAATCGGCTGTGATACTTCACCAGATTTTAAGCTACCCACGGCTTTGTCAAAGGCATCGCCAAATACGCCTGCTTCATAACCTGCAACCTCACCACCTTTGGCTTTAGACTCAGGATCATCCGAATACTTTTGTGCAGCTGCAGTAAAGCTTGTACCTTGCTTAATTTCAGCTGCGGCTTGCTCTGCAAGTTTTTTAGCTGCGGCATCATCACGCGCATCGGTGGTGATTAAAATATGTTTCACTGTCGGTACAGCAGCACCTTTTTGAGTTTCGACAAACTTTTGATAAGCCTGTTGTAACTCTGCGTCAGTGACAGCCGTATTTGCAGGTGCAATATTGGCTGGAGTCACCACAATGTAATCGACATCAACGCTAGCAACCTGTTTAAAGGCATTGGCGTGCTGTTCATAATACGCAGCAATCTCTTGTGCATTTGTGGTGATGTTTTTCTTGTAGTCATCTAACTTAATGCTAGATAAATGCAAAGTACGTTGCTGGGTTTGTAAATTGGCAATTTGCTGAATATCAGACGGGCTAACTAAAGCATAATCGGTAAAGCTAGCACTCAGCATTTTTAACGCATGGTCTTGGCGTAAATTTGCCACAAGCGCCTGATTGGTCATGCCTACAGATTGCAGATAGTTCGCATACAAGCTTTCAGAAAACTTGCCATCTTGTTGGAAATTCGGTTGCTGTGCAATCATTTGTTCAATTTGTGCATCGCTCAAAGAAATCCCTAATTTCTCAGCTTGTTGTAATAACAAGGTACGTGCAACCAACGTATCTTTGGCTTTGTTTTGAATATAATTTTGATTCAATAGTGTTTCATCACCATTGGTATAGGCCAAGTATTGTTCTTTCAAGGAATTGGTCAGATTATCTAATTCTCGTTTTGAAATTTGCTGACCATTGACTGTTTGTGCAGTGTCTTCAGACTGACCTCCACTAAAATATCCTTCAATACCTACAAGTGCTAAAGGGGTCAAGAACAAGACGAGCAAAACTTTGCCCAACCAACCCTTAATAACTTTACGAAAAGATTCCATAAGTATTCCAATATTTTATTTGTGCGAGATTTTAACTGAAAACCCTCAACGAATGAATGCGTTGAAGCCGTTTATTGACATTATTAATAAAAAACGCGCCAATTGGCGCGCTTTCTTGGCATTTTAAAAGATTATGCTACTGAATCTTTTAAACCTTTACCCGCTTTAAAGCTTGGTACTTTGCTTGCTTTAATTTCAAGTGTAGCACCTGTTTGTGGGTTACGACCTGTGCGAGCAGCACGCTCTTTCACATTAAATGTACCAAAACCAACGAGGGTTACAGTATCACCCGCTTTAAGCGCTTCAGTAATAGAAGCAATTGTTGCGTCTAAGGCCTTACCTGCATCAGTCTTAGACAATCCCCCTTTCTCTGCAATTGCATCGATTAATTCTGATTTATTCATGAAAATTACGTCCTCTTAATATCGTTTATTTAAGGTCCAGAGATTTAATTTAAATTACCGTAACGCCTTTATAGCAATGCTTTGAGGGTAAAAGCAATACTCCCTGCACGCTTTTATGCAAAATAAATGGTAAAAACGATGGAACTATTAGGGAGTGTTGCGTTTCAACCTAAAATACCTAATGTATATTAAAACAGCATCTTTTTAGTACGTTATGTAGGCAATTACTTTTTCGCAACATCTTCTTTTAATTGTTTATTTTCCTCAATCAACGCATCTACTTTGGCATGCAATTGGAGTACCAATTGCTCTAAATGTTGCAAGTCTTTTGCTGTCACTAAGCCAATTCTATTTAACGAATGATTTACGCTTAGGTCAATTAAACGTTCAACTTTATCTTTAGTATCAATGACCGACTCTTTGGCTTTTTCAGACACTTTTTCAACTGTTTGATCGGCAATTTCTGTAGTTTTAGATTCTAATTCCTCACCCACCTTGACCAGAGAGTCAAACAATTTATTGCCTTCTTCTTCTGCGCGTGAAAATGCACCTAAACCTGCTAGCCAAATTTGCTTGGTATATTTACGAAAATCGAGTGATGATTTACGTCCTGAGCGTAATTTATCTTTATTTTTCAATGTGGTTTCTGATTCAAGCAAATGCTCTTCTACGCTATCCGTCGTTTTTTCCATGAACCTCTCTCCTGCTTATTTATGCACACATAAATGTAATAAACCTACAAAATGCTTTCATAATAGCAAATTAAATACTTGATCGTTTTGCTAAACTGTTCTACAAAGCAAGATTATTCGCTGCGCTTCTTAGAATGTATTCTCAACGAAGCGCAAAACAAGGAATTCAACTTTAGATTTAGGGACTTGATTTTATGAGTGATTCGCAACAAAGACAAAGTAATCCACATTTGTTGCTGACCATGCTCATGATTGTGCTGGAAACAATTTTTAGCTTTATTCTAAAACATGATCGTGTGGTCGCTTTGCAGGCTAAAAAGTTTGTCGACCAGAAAATCACCATTAAAATTAATAGCTATATTCCTTATTTCGACATTTACGTGGAATTCAATCCAAACGGCATCTTATTTGACAGCAAAGCACCTGAACAAGCTGTCGATTTAGATGTGCGCACCACCCTCATAGATTTATTTAAAATCTTTATTTTAGGTAATCGTCGCAGTATTAAACACATGCGTATAGATGGTGACATTACCCTTAAAGATGAGTTTCGTGATCTAATTTTGCATTTTAGTGCACCCAAAGTTTTAGCTGACTGGAAACAATGGCTGAAAGAAGCACCGCAAGAACAAGAAGTGATTGGTTCTAAAAAGCGCATTGCCCCACTTTTAGACAAAATTGATGAACAACGCTCTAAGATCAACACCCTACAAGTTGAGCTTAAACAGCATAAAAACCGTATTCGTCGGATTGAACGTCGTCAAAAGCGCATTAACATCGTCTTTGGTGTAATAACAGTACTATTAATTACGTTATTAGTGTATAATTTATGGATCGTTTAAACGCATTAAAATATCAAGAAAAACAGCGTAAATCCTCGCGCACAATATCACAATAAAATACTTGACTAATTTAGTCGGGATTCATAGAATACCCATATCTAGTCTAATCATGTGTATCGAATCATGCGCTTAACAACTCGCGGTCGCTACGCAGTGACTGCTCTACTTGATTTAGCTTTGCAGCCAACTGAACAAACGATCACGCTTGCTGAAATTGCAGCCCGTCAAACTATTTCTGTTGCTTATCTTGAGCAGTTATTCGCAAAACTTAAGCGCCACGGCTTAGTGTCTAGTGTTCGCGGTGCTAACGGTGGTTACCATTTAGCACGTAGTGCAAATGAAATCACTGTGCTAGAAATCATTGAAGCCGTAAACGAAACTGTTGATGCAACGCGTTGCGACCATAAAGGCAACTGTCAAAATGGTGCAATGTGCTTGACTCACGACTTATGGCAGGAACTCTCCCATCATATTGCCGACTATCTCGCTAAAATCTCACTTGCTGATTTAGTTGCGCGTGACAACGTACAAACTGTTGCCATTCGCCAGAACACAGCACCGTTTGATTCAGCTCTGTTATCGGTTACAGGTATTTGACATGAAACGTCCAATTTATCTTGACTACGCAGCAACCACTCCTGTAGATCCTCAAGTTGCAGAACGCATGATGGAGTGCCTGACTTTTGATGGGACTTTCGGTAATGCCGCTTCTCGTTCGCACGCTTATGGCTGGCAAGCAGAAGAAAAAGTTGAATATGCACGTGAACAAGTTGCGAACTTGATCAAAGCAGACCCACGTGAAATCGTGTGGACTTCTGGTGCAACAGAATCAGATAACCTTGCACTGAAAGGCGTAGCGCAATTCTATGCGTCTAAAGGCAAACACATTATTACCTCTAAAATTGAACACAAAGCCATTTTAGATACCTGCCGTGAGCTTGAATCTGAAGGTTTTGAAATCACCTACTTAGAGCCACAACCACAAACAGGTTTAATTACCCCTGAAATGGTTGAAGCAGCAATTCGTCCAGACACCATTTTAGTGTCGTTGATGATGGTCAATAACGAAATTGGTACGATTACCGATGTCGCTGCAATTGGCGAAATCACCCGTGCCAAAAAAATCTTCTTCCACGTTGATGCTGCGCAAGCTGCAGGTAAGGTAGAAATTGATTTATCTACCTTAAAAGTAGACTTAATGAGCTTCTCTGCACACAAAATCTATGGCCCTAAAGGTATTGGTGCGCTATTTGTACGCCGCAGTCCACGCGTACGCTTAAAAGCACAAATGCATGGTGGCGGTCATGAGCGTGGCATGCGTTCAGGCACACTTGCAACCCACCAAATTGTAGGTATGGGCGAAGCATTTGAACTTGCAGGCAAAAACTTGGCTTCTGAACAAGCCCGTTTACGTGTATTGCGCGACAAACTTTGGAATGGCTTGAACACCATGGAACAAGTTTTCCTGAATGGTCACCCAACACTAAACGTAGCCAACTATTTAAACGTCAGCTTCAACTTTGTTGAAGGTGAATCTTTAATGATGTCTCTTAAAGATGCTGCGGTATCTTCAGGTTCTGCGTGTACTTCAGCGACTTTAGAGCCATCTTATGTATTACGTGCACTAGGTCTTTCAGACGAACTTGCACACAGCTCAATTCGTTTCAGTTTTGGTAAATACACCACTGAAGAAGATATTGATCATGTCCTAACTGTGACTAAAGCTGCTGTTGAAAAGTTACGTGAACTTTCACCGCTTTGGGATATGTATAAAGAAGGGATTGACCTTTCTAAAGTAGAATGGACTGAACACTAATTCATCCCAAATCTAATGGCTTTGACAGGAAGCCATTAGATTGATAAAGGTAATTTCACCCCCATATTTATATTAAGGCTGACCCCGAGGTTTGGAGAAGCGACATGGCTTATAGCGATAAAGTAATTGATCATTACGAAAACCCTCGTAATGTTGGCGTTTTAGACAAAAATGCTGAAAACGTTGGTACAGGTATGGTGGGCGCACCTGCATGTGGCGATGTAATGCGTCTGCAAATTCAAGTGAATGACGAAGGCGTGATTGAAGAAGCACGTTTCAAAACTTATGGTTGTGGTTCTGCCATTGCTTCAAGTTCTTTGGTTACTGAGTGGCTTAAAGGTAAAACTTTAGATGAAGCACAAGCGATCAAGAACATTGATATTGCTACCGAACTTGCCCTTCCACCAGTGAAAGTACACTGCTCTGTATTGGCAGAAGATGCAATTAAAGCTGCTGTAGAAGACTATCGCAGCAAAAAGACCAAAGCTTAATTTGCTAAGTTTTGTGGAAAAACAAACGGAGTTTTCATGATCAATTTAACTGAAAATGCTGCAACTCATATCAGCAATTACTTAAAGAATCGCGGTAAGGGTCAAGGTATTCGCGTTGGTGTGAAAACTTCAGGCTGTTCTGGTTTGGCTTATGTACTCGAATTTGTAGATGAAGTCGATACGCACGACCAAATGTTTGAACAGTTTGGTGTTAAAGTTTTCGTTGATCCGAAAAGCCTAGTTTACCTAGATGGCATGGAAATGGACTATGTCAAAAATGGTTTAAACGAAGGTTTCGAGTTTAACAACCCCAATAAAAAAGGTGAATGTGGCTGCGGTGAATCGTTCACGGTATAACGCCACCTCCCTCTTTTTAGCTTAAAACAGTGTACAATACACTGTTTTAATTGCATTTATGCAGCCAATTTTGCACACTAATCGCGGATTCCATCTCCCATGAATCATTTTGAGTTGTTTAATCTTCCTGTTGCACTCGATATTGATTTCGCTACTTTAAAAGCTGAATTTTTAAAGCTACAGCAGCAATATCACCCCGACAAAGCCGAAGACAAAGATCAAGCCTTGATTAAATCTAGTAAAATTAATCAGGCGTTTAAACAACTCTCTGCGGTAGACAGTCGTGCTGCATATTTACTCTCATTGAAAAAGCAAGATTATCATCTCGATCAATCCATCCATGACTTTGAATTTTTACAAGATGCCTTGGAAATTCGTGAGCAATTGGATGATGCCAACTGTGCCGATGACTTACAGTCATTAAAGGTTGAAGTACAACAATGGGTTGATGGCTTAGTCCGTGAATTTAAAATTGACTATGCCGAAGAAGATTGGGCAGAAGCGCGTGACACTGTGCGTAAATTACGCTTTTTCATGAAAGTTATGGCTGACCTAGACAAAGCTGAAGATCGTTTCCTTGATGATGACAGTTTTGATTTAGACGATGATTTTTAATTTTAGTTTGTATTTTAATATTTAACGGGCAAAGGATTTTACATAATGGCGCTCTTGCAAATTGCAGAACCAGGTCAATCAAGTGCACCGCATGAACATCGCATTGCGATTGGCATTGACTTAGGCACCACTCATTCATTGGTTGCCACAGTTCTTTCTGGTAAAGCCAAAGTCTTGCATGATGAGCAAGGTCGCGTGCTACTGCCTTCTATCGTCCATTATGCAGAGCAAAATACACATTATGGCAATGCTGCTGCGCCATTTATTACTACAGACCCTAAAAACACGATTGTTTCAGTCAAGCGTTTTATGGGTCGTTCTAAAGCGGACATTAAATTTCAACATCCATACACGTTAGTGGGTGAAGACAATCAAATGCCTGCTTTTGAAACAGCTCAAGGCCGTAAAACACCTGTTGAAATTTCGGCAGAATTACTTAAACAACTCAAAGACCGCGCAGAAGCCAGCTTACAAAACCCTGTAAATGGTGCAGTGATTACTGTTCCTGCTTATTTTGATGAAGCTCAACGCCAAGCCACACGTGACGCTGCCGAGCTTGCAGGTTTAAAAGTATTGCGTTTATTGAATGAACCGACTGCAGCAGCGGTTGCCTACGGTTTAGATCAAGACACCAACTTGGCTCAAGACCGTAACTATGTGATTTACGACTTGGGCGGTGGTACGTTTGACGTTTCTATTTTACGTTTCTCTCAAGGTGTTTTTGAAGTTTTAGCCACAGGCGGCCACACTGCTTTAGGTGGTGATGACTTAGATCGTCTGATTGTAAAATGGGCAAAAAAACAGCTGAATATTGAAAGTTTAGATGATGCAGAATATGCACACTTTATTGTGTCTGCACGTAAAGCCAAAGAAGCGCTCAGCAATGCAGAAAGTGTTGAATTAAAACTGTTAGAGCACACGCTGCAATTAGACCGCGCAAACTTTGAAAGTATTATTCAGGTTGCTTTAGATAAAACCATTAGTGTATGCAAACGTGTATTACGCGATGCCAAACTTGACCTAGATGACATTCAAAATGTAGTTTTAGTTGGTGGTTCAACACGTTCTTATGCCGTGCAAAAAGCTGTTCGTGAAGTATTTAATCAAGAACCATTATGCACAATTAACCCAGATGAAGTGGTTGCAATTGGTGCATCAATTACCGCCAATCAACTAATTGGTAACAGCAAAGATGGTTCGTTGCTATTAGACGTTACCCCACTGTCTTTGGGTTTAGAAACCATGGGCGGTTTGGTGGAACGCTTAATTTCACGCAATACTGCAATTCCTGTAGCACGTCGCCAAGAATTTACCACTTATCAAGATGGCCAAACTGCCATGTTGATTCATGTGGTACAAGGTGAGCGTGATTTGGTAGAACATTGTCGTAGCTTAGGTCGTTTTGTGCTACACGGTATTCCACCAATGACTGCGGGTCAGGCACGCATTGAAGTTACGTTCCAAGTCGATGCTGATGGCTTGCTCAGTGTTTCTGCTAAAGAAACCACTTCTGGTGTGACTGCAAATATCGACATCAAGCCATCTTATGGTTTATCTGAAGCAGATACCGAGCGTTTGCTGCTAGATGGTTTCAAATATGCAGAAGAAGACAAGCAATTGCGTCATTTGCATGAAACCAAAGTTGAAGCACAACGTGAACTTGAAGCTTTACAACAAGCCTTAAAAGTAGATGCACAACTATTAAGCCCAGAACAATTAGAAGCTTTAAATACTGCCAAAGCGCAGTTGGAAGCCGAATTGACTGGACAAGACATTAAAGCCATTGAACATGCTGTTGAACAGCTTAAAATACACAGTGATGCTTTTGCTGCAATTCGTATGAATCAACATGTTGATGCAGCACTTAAAGGCACTAAACTCGACGACTGGTCAAACTCAAACTAATTTAAGGTAAAGATTATGCCACGTATTAAAGTACTTCCACATGCGCAATTCTGCCCAGAAGGTGCTGAGTTTGAAGTCGAACAAAATGCCAACTTATGCGAAAGCTTACTTGAAAATGGCATTAAAATTGAACATGCTTGCGATATGTCTTGTGCATGTACCACTTGCCACGTTGTTGTTCGTAAAGGCTTTGACAGCCTAGAAGAAATGGATGATGTTGAAGCTGACTTATTAGACCGTGCTTGGGGTTTAGAGCCTGATTCACGCTTATCTTGTCAGGTTAAAGTGGTCAATGAAGACTTGGAAGTCGAAATTCCAAAATACACCATTAACCATGCTTCAGAAAATCATTAATCATAAAATGATGCTAATTCTAAAAAACTGCGCTACGGCGCAGTTTTTTTATTGCACAACTTTAGATTTAAAATTTTTGAGGATTTAAAAGTTAAACGAGATCTACATTATAAGAAAAATTTTAGTGTTTTTCAGGAATATGAGTTTTGGCAATTTCTTCAACAGGTGGATGTTCAATCACTTCATCTTCAAGATTAAGTTTTACAATGCCCTGTGAGTTGGTCAGCTTTTGCTGCGTTTGAATTCTTTTAATCATTTTTTCTAATACGGTAATTAGCTCAGGATATTCAAAATTCTGCACTTCATCCAAATTAAGCAACAAATGAAAACCTTTATATTCGTAGTCAAACCAACGCTGATAATCCGACTTGCTGGCCGCATATTTTTCCATCACTTGCCAAGTTTTTACAGGACCTTGAATCCCCTTTAAAAAGATCGGTGCTTTCGGAGCACACAAATAATCATTTTTAATCAGTTTATAAGTGTCATCTGAAAGTAAAATTTCATCAACTTCGGCCGCACTTTGCAAACGCGCAGCTAAGTTAGCATCACGCCCAACAATGGTATATGCCATCCGATGTGCTGCACCGTAGTTCCCAACGTGGCAATATCCTGTACTGATACCCATACGAATATGTAAAGGCGGATAGCCCATTTTGACCCAACGTTCGCGTAACAATTTCATTTGCTGACGCATCGCAATAGCCATCTCTACACAAGTTTTAGCATCTTGTTCAACACCTTGCGTATTTGGATCACCAAAGAAAATTAAAATCGCATCACCCATAAACTTATCCACCGTCGCTTCATATTGCTTGGCAATTTCGGTCATGTGGCTTAAATAATCATTGAGCAGGAATGCTAAATCATCTGGAATTAGTGTTTCAGAAAGTTCAGTAAAGCCTTGAATATCAGAAAAGAAAATCGTCATTTTTTTACGTTTATATTCAATTTTCGCTTCCGACTCACCTTTCATAATCGATTGCCACAACTGCAAAGGTGCATAGCGACTAAGCTGATTCGCAAATTCCATATAGCGGTTCATTTGTGTGTAGTAATGGTCTTTCTTTGCCGTGGTATAGCGGATACGACGTGCCTGATAGGCACTGCCCATGCCAAAGTAAAAGATCATACATAAAAAGGCTAAAATCGTAAGTTCGGTACTGCTTTGTTCAAAATATTCGTTAAAACCAAAAATAAAAATATTACAAAAATAAAAAACTGTGACCGCCAATAAGGATGCCAATGCCACCAAAAAGAAAGAAACTTTAATATAAATGGCGGTATATAGCAGCGCAAATAAAGCGGCAAAAGTAAGTACCAAATTCAGATGTACCGCAGACAAACATACTGCGACTACCACAATATCAATAATAAACAGGATATTACGCTTGGCTTGATGACTATATTTATATTGCAGCCAACGCGAAAATTTAGGAATTATCAGAAATAAAAAAGTAAGAAAAAACGGAAGGTAAATTTGATAATTGGTATCGGCGTAGGTGTAGTGATAGACCACCATAATCAGGGATAAACTTGCATACCCGACTAAACGATGCAGAAATTCGAATTGTTTGGGATCTCTTTCCATCCAATTGTACATGAACACCGCGGCCTACTCCAATCTAGGATTAAAAAGCCACGCATCCTGCGTGGCAATTCATTTCAATTAATCCATTCGCCAGTCAAATGGCATATCGCCTTGACCACGCAGAGCAAGCATCAAGGTTTGACGCATGTGAGCCAAAACTTCATTGCTGTATGGTACAGCTGGCGTACCCCAAACTGGTTTAGGCCAAGCCACATCATTTTGATAACGCACGACGTGATGAAAATGCAATTGTGGAACCATATTACCTAAAGCCGCCACATTCATTTTATCGGCACGGAATACACGTGATAATTGGCTAGATAACCAGCTAGATTCACGTAAAAATTGTTCTTGGTCTGCCTGGCTTAATTCGTATAGTTCTGTAACCCCTGGCACACGTGGAATTAGAATTAACCAAGGGAATTGCATATCATTCATTAAACGACATGTTGACAGAGGAAAGTCGCCTACAAAAAAAGTATCTTGAGCAAGTTGTGGATGCAAACTAAACATATCTTTATAAATGACGCAAATTGTAATGATGGGTAATACTATCACATCCCTAGTGAACTGAGTATGATTCCCATCATGTTTCGATGTAAATAAAGTGCAATTTTAACCAAATTCATCATGAATAATATTCATTATAGAATCAGAGGTTTCTTAGCAAATATTCATAAATTTACCGATATGATATTTGGATCAATTTGCATTTTTAAACTCAGCTGTGCAAAGTTTTTAGCAGGCTGTTTAATAGATCGGCAATAAATTGAATCCGCTTTTCAGCTTCCTCCAACATCACCATCACTTTTAAACGCTGTCCACCATCCATACGGAAATAGGTCGGATGTTTTTGCATCATTTGAATGATGCTCATGGCTTGCACAGGTGTATCTGGTGAAAATTCGATATGACCGCCATTTGTACCAATATCAATTTTAGTGATGCCCAACTGCTCTGCTTTTAAACGCAGTTGATGTACAGCAAATAATTGTTTCACCGCTTGTGGTGGAATACCAAAACGGTCAATCAACTCCATACGGATATGATCAAGCTTTTCTTGAGTATCGGTATTACTAATGCGTTTGTAGAACAATAAGCGCTGATGCACATCGCCCAAATAATCATCTGGAATTAAAGCAGGCATGTGCAGGTTGATTTCTGCAGTTAAAGACAATGGTGCATCGAAGTTAGGAGTTTTACCCTTTTGAATGGCTTTGGTGGCTTTTTCCAGCATTTCCATATACAGGCTATAACCAATAGCTTGCATTGAACCGCTTTGTTGCTCACCCAGTAATTCGCCCGCACCACGAATTTCCAAGTCTTCGGTTGCCAGCATAAAACCTGCACCCAAAGTTGAGGCACGCTGAATCGCATCCAAGCGTTTTTCAGCATCGCCTTTTAAGCCCTTAATGGAAGGTACCAGCAAATACGCATAAGCTTGGTGATGCGAACGTCCAACACGACCACGTAATTGGTGCAACTGCGCCAATCCGAGTTTATCTGCACGTTCAATTAAAATGGTATTGGCATTTGGAACATCAATCCCTGTTTCAATAATGGTTGAGCAAACCAACACGTTATATTCTTTATGATAAAACTGCTGCATGACTTGCTCTAATTCACGCTCGCGCATTTGCCCATGCGCAACTGCAACCCGCGCTTCTGGTACCAATTCACGAATGGTTTCAGCACTACGCTCAATGGTTTCCACTTCATTATGCAGGAAATACACCTGACCACCACGTAACAATTCACGTAAAATGGCTTCTTTCACCGTATCGCCTGTATGCTCTTGCACAAAGGTTTTCACCGCTAAACGACGTGCAGGCGGTGTGGCAATAATAGATAAATCGCGCATACCACTAAATGCCATATTTAAGGTACGTGGAATTGGCGTTGCGGTTAAAGTCAACATATCAACATCGGCACGCAACGCTTTAATACGTTCTTTGTCACGTACACCAAAACGATGTTCTTCATCGACAATCATCAAGCCTAATTGCTTGAACTGAATATTTTCTTGTAGAATTTTGTGCGTCCCAATCACAATATCGACTTTGCCTTCTGCTAAATCTTCAATGGTTTTTTGATGAGATTTGCTTGAACCAAAACGCGACAAGACTTCAATACGCACAGGCCAATCGGCAAAACGGTCTTTAAAGGATTCATAATGCTGTTGTGCCAACAATGTTGTTGGAACCAATACAGCAACTTGCTTGTTGTTCTGTACCGCGACAAATGCAGCCCGCATTGCGACTTCAGTTTTACCAAAACCGACATCACCGCAGACCAAACGATCCATTGGTTTTGCCAATTGCATATCATGTAAGGTCGCTTCAATTGCATTAGCTTGATCTAAGGTTTCTTCATAAGCAAAGCCACTGGCAAATTGCATATAAAGACTATGATCCAACTCAAAAGCAAAACCCGGTTTAGATTGACGACGTGCCTGAATATGCAGTAATTCTGCTGCCACATCGTGAATTTGTTCCAACGCTTTGCGTTTGGCTTTATTCCATGCATCTGTGCCTAATTTATGCAAAGGCGCAAGGTCTGGATCACCACCGCTATAACGGCTGATTAAATGCAAATTGGTAACAGGTACATACACTTTTGCAGCATCGGCATAATCAAGTTGTAAAAACTCATGCTCTTGCTCATCAATATTTAAAGTAATTAAACCTGCATAACGCCCTACGCCATAATCAATATGTACCACAGGTGCACCAATGCTTAACTCGGTCAAACTGCGAATTAAAAACTCTTCAGAAACTTCCTGCTGACGTTTACGACGGCGCTGCACCACACGATGTTCATACAACTGATTTTCTGAGATTACACTCAATTGATCTTGAATGACCAAGCCGCGATCTAAAGGTGCATTGGTAATCGCAATGGCTTGTAAAGACTGCTGAAATGCCTCAAAACTCTCCACTTGTGGAATTTCACCCAAAGCGGCACGCAACGCATCTTTTAAGGTTTCACGACGACCTGCACTTTCTGCCACCAATAAAACAGGATGATTGGCCGCATCAATATATTGCTTAACGGCATGAAAGGGTTGTTCTTGTTTAGGATCAACCGCCAAACATGGTGGTACAAGTGTGCTTAAGTTCACTACACCTGCTTTTTGCTCAAAAGCTTCGGGCGATGCAATCACACGTCCAAATTGATTCAGTTGTTCTAATAATTGATTTGGTTGTAGGAATAATTGCTCAGGCGGCAAAATCGGCTGGTCGATGTTATGACGTCTGTCCTCATAACGATACAGCACATCTTTCCAAAATTGAGTTAAACAGTCATCCACCGCCTTATCTGTAATGACAATGCAATGCTTTGGTAAGTATGAAAGTAATGTATTTTGACCTTCAAGCTGTGCTTGAGTGAAGAATAACGGAAAATAAAACTCTAAACCAGGCGATGCAATGCCTTCTAACACATCCTGATACACAGGGTTCTTTTTCGGGTTTGCCGTTGGGAAACTTTCTGCATAGCGGTCACGGAAAATCGCACGACCTTCTTTTAATGGAAATTCTTTGGCGGGTAAAACCGTAAAATTCTGCAAACTTTGGGTGGTACGCTGCGTTTCTGGATCAAAAAACTTTAAGGTTTCAACTTCATCATCAAATAAATCAATACGGATGGGTGCTTCCTGTCCCGAAGCATAAATATCCATAATACTGCCACGCACAGCGAATTCACCATGATCATAGACTGTATCGACCAGATGATAGCCTGCTTGTACCAAACGCTGCTTTTGTTGTTCCAAAGCAAACTTTTGCCCAACACGAATATCGAAATGCTCGCCTAACACCCATGAGGTTGGTGCAACACGTTGTGCCAAAGTGGTTGCCGAAACCAACAATACACCTTGCTGCGGCATATTGGATAAAATCGCCAAACGCTCCGACACAATATCTTGATGCGGTGACAAGCGGTCATAAGGCAAAATTTCCCAATCGGGGAAAATAGTCGGTTTTACCCCGTAAAATTCTAATTCGCTTTCTAACTGCGCCAAATGTTGTTGATTGCGCGCGACAATCACAAATAAATGCTGATTCTGCTGACCAATTTCTTTAAATAATAATGCTGCGGCAGAACCTTGTAGATTACCAATCCAGCGTTTTTCGCCAGCTTTCAGTTGTGCTAAATTGAGTTGGGAAATTTCGTGTTGGAACATGTATATAGCTTTAGGGTCTAAACAACATGGGGCTTATACTAGCACGATGAATTGACGGTTTTACGTAATTTTTTTCATCCACCATTACAGCGTATTTAATTGCAAAATTTTATAAAACAGCGAGCTTTAAAGTTTGATACACACGCCTCTTTACTTTTGATCACGTAAAAACTGTCGATAATAATCATTCAATTTTTTAACAATCGCTTTAAATTCCAGTAAGTTTTCTTCGGTATTACCAAGCATTGTGTTAAAACGCTGTTGCGCAATTTCCAGATCAATTTTTTCATTGATAATCATAGCTGTAGAATACAGCTGTGCCAAATCATCAAACTGCTGCATACGGCGGTTGGATAAATAATTTAAACGCTCTGCCAAAACATCGTTAAGCAAAATACCATCGACCATATAGCCTTGTTCCGCATCCCATTGAATATTCTGTGCTTCTAAATAGGCAATTTCTTCGAGATTGGCTTTATTTTTAAACAACCCTGTAAGTTTGCTGAACATTTTGAACCTATAAATTGGCGAAATCAAAGTGAATGCTGCAGAGTTTAAATGCTTCACTAAAATAGATGCAACTGATCAGGGTGATTTATGCTCCCCTGATGTTATAAGTCAGTGTTTCAACCCCACTTTGCTTAGGCTATTTATAATGATGCATATTTTGCATCCTGCCAAATGCAAAAAAGCATCTTGAAGATGCTTTTATAACAATCAAAAAATGACTTAAAGCTTATTTGCCATAAGTTTGCTGTAAATACTTCACAATCTTAGCTGATTCAAAAAGCTGAGTCTGGGTATTTGGATCGATTAAAAATGGGACTTGAATATTATCACCCATGACTTTTAATACCTGCTCACGCTTACCACCTGCCAGTGGCACATATTTACCCGGTTTTAAACGTAATTTTGCCAAGCCTTGATCTTGCCAACGCTCTTTGGCTACATTATGAAATTTGAATGGCAACTCCAGTTCAGTCAATACACCACGTACTACACGTGTATAAGGACTTCCCTCAAAACCCCACAGTTCAATCAGTTGTTCAGGTGCAGCGCGCTCTACAATTTTCTGGTTAATCCACACACCACGTGCACCATTCAATAACGTGCCTGCAAGTGCAACATAAGGAATTTTAGGAAAATGCGCGTATTTTTTTGGCGTTTTTCCACTTTTGCCATAATGTTTGAATAAATGATGAATGATCTGCTGTGATTCATAGAGCTGATCACCTGTATTTTCATCAATTAAAAATGGAAACTGAGTTTTACCACCCAGTTGTTTCACCAAAGGTCGATATTTTGTGCCGCCTTTGGGGCATGGATAAACCTCATAATCCAAATTTAACAAGGTCATGACTTCGCGTACACGACGGCAAAATGGTGAACCTTCAAACTCATATAACTTTAAGGCTTTTTCGGGTTGCTTAGGAAATGCTGTCCCATTCACTCCACGTCCACCTTCGGTGAGCATAGATGCCACTGCCTGAATGACTTTAATTTGATGATGCACCATTTTGTTTTCCTTGTGATGTGCTCAGCAATTTGATGACTGCGCCATCAAACCGCTTATAAATCGACCAACTTTTCTTTTGCCACAATAATACCGTTGTTATCAGCATAGACATAATCGCCCGAATTAAAAGTGACTTGTCCGAAATGCAAACTCACATCCACTTCACCCACGCCTTTGCGGTTACTTTTTTGTGGAATTGAAGCCAAAGCATGTACGCCTAAATCAAGTGCTGCAATTGCATCGACATCACGTACACAGCCGTAAATGATCACGCCATTCCAGTGATTTTTCACTGCGGATTCAGCAATCAAGTCACCCATTAAGGCACAGCGCATAGATGCCCCACCATCTACCACCAAAACTTTGCCTGTGCCATCGGTTGCCAATAACTCTTTTACACGTGAGTTATCTTCAAAGCATTTTACAGTCACAATTTGACCACCAAAAGTTTTACGTGCACCGTAACTTTTGAAAAATTTACCATCCAAAGATGGAATCACCACTTGAAGGTCATGTTCTGGATGGTCATCTAATAAGTCACAAGTTACGAATGGTACTGTAGACACGTTGTTCCCCTTTTACTTGGTTTTTTGTATTTGTAAATTATCATAAATTTGAAATTTATGAATTTGCGATTGCGCTGCCTCGACCATAGTATGAGCCACTTGCGTAGCACTTACTGGCTTATATGTAAAATGATCGGGAATAAATCGTGATATTTTAAGATACAGCTTTTGTCCTAAATCTTCTAAACGCCGTTGTTCGTTGCGCTCACCCAATAATAAAGATGGACGCAAAATTGATACTTTGTCTAAATCCAAACTTTCAATATATTGTTCTAGCTCACCTTTGACACGATTATAAAATACGGCTGATTTGGCTTCTGCTCCCAAAGCACTGACCAATATGTAATGCGTACCCTTCGCCTGCAATAATTCGGCAAAATGTGCATTGATGGTATAGTCCACAGCATAAAATCCCTGCTTTGAGCCTGCCTTTTTTAAGGTTGTGCCTAAACAACTGAATGCATGACTATAACCGCTCACATCTTCATCATTGAGCAATAAAAAGTCTTCGAGGAGTAACGTCTGGACTTTTTCTAAGCGATTTAATTCCGAGCAAGGTCTACGCAAAACAACGGTGATATTTTTACATTCAGGCAGCTGATTAAGCTGTTTGACCAATTGCTGCCCAACTAAACCATTCCCACCAATTACAATTGCATTTTGAATAGAATTTGTCATTTTTTAAACAATCTCTGAGGCTTAAAGCTAATCTACCTGTTTCTTTCTGATTTTTCTGCAGCTAAAATGTTGTCAAAGCATGTCAAGACTTGACTTAACTGTCTAGTTTCATCAAAATATGGCACTTGTTTACGGGCTGGTGATAATTCTTCTGATGTTGGTTTTCGGAAGTAATTGCAGCCCGCCCAGACCAATCTATTTCAAGGAGTGCACGAGTGGCAAACTCTGCTCAAGCTAGAAAACGTGCTCGTCAAAACGTTAAAGCACGTAAACACAACGCAAGCTTACGTTCTATGGTTCGTACTTATTTAAAACGCACAATCGCTGCTATTGCTGCAGGTGATTATGCGGTTGCTACTGAAGCTTACAAAAAAGCTGTTCCAGTAATTGACCGTATGGCTGATAAAGGCATCATCCATAAGAACAAAGCAGCTCGTCATAAGAGCCGTTTAAACGCTCAAGTTAAAGCTTTAGCTTCTAACTAAGTGTTAAACAAAAGAAGCCCGTTAAGGGCTTTTTTTGTGCCTGCTGTTTCGATAATTTATCAAATTAAGCAATCTTTAGTTTCTGCACGCCAATTACATCACTTCAAATACACCTGCCACCATAAAATAAAAAACACCTCCTGAACTGGTCAAAAGGTGTTTTAAATTAATGAAGATGAATAATTCAGACGAAGAATTATTTCAGCATCAGTCGTAAATTTTGTGGACTTAAATAAGCCAGTTGCAAACTGTTATTAGCCTTTAATTGCGTCCATTGCTGATTCGCACCACCTGTGCAACCATAACGAATTAAACGCGCGCGGTTTTCTTTTAGGTAGCCATGCTCTAAATCAAAGCACTGATTCCCCTGACGAATCGTTCCCGAAGCTGTGTGCATTTCCCAGACCTGACTGTCTTTAGATGTACTGCAGCTTGCAAGTGAGACCACATTGCCGTTGTTGGTTAAGCACTGATCCATTTCTGCTTTGCTGTGAATACGCCCCAAACCATCATAAATCCACTGCTCAGTTGCATCGCCTGTACAGCCACTTGCTCCACTAATGTAAGCATTTTTCTGACCACTCGCCAAAGTTTCAACTTTCAAACAGTTATTTCTGTTTTTCATTAGTGTTGCTTCAGCCACAATATTTTCATTGCCTAAACCCAATCGCTCCACAAAATTGTGCAATGCTGTTTCCGCTTCAGGCTTAGTCTTTTCTAAATCGGCACGATAAACATTCATCCAGCGGTTTAAACGATAAATCGTATTTTGCTGTTGTTCATAACGCTGTAATTGTTGCTGTGCAGTTGCACTTAGCTCTTGACGATAATCTGCATAAGAATCATACAATAGTTGTGCAGCAGGTTTTAAAGCCACCACAGCTTGACTGGCTTGCGCTTCCAACTGCTTCTGAAAATCAGGCATTTCAACTTTTCTTAAAGCTTCATAGCCATGTGTACGACCAATTTTTACCGCAGGTTGAATACTATCGCTATATTGCGGAATATTCAGTGTCGATAATAACTTCTCGGCATGATTGGCTTTTTTACAGTATAAATTCACCTGTTTTGGCTGCTCAGCAAGTGCTAAATTGACATGCAGTTTATTGGCATTGCTGGTCATACGGTTAGGTGCCAATGCCACGTTCTGATTACGATTGGCATATTGAACATCTAACCAACATGCGGCATTTTCAGCAGCACGATTTGCCACAGGTAAATTATAAACATCACCCCAGTTACTGCGTGCAGCAGGATACAACACACCTTGCTGAGTTTCAGGATCATATCCGCCAATAATAGTAATTACAGGCACACCAAATAAGCGCGGTTTTAAATAGTAACCATCGGCACTGTTGTACCAAACCTGATTGGAGCTTGGTACTTTTGGATAAACCACTTCCATTTGGCGTGTGTCTTTATTCCAAATTTTATAACCACTTGGTGAGCTTTCATCCCAAACATGTCGCGCCCCAAAGTGGGGTTGAATCCGAATATGGGTACTGTAACCCGTGTAATGGGTATAACGCGAAATGCTACTGTTGGTTGCACCACCTGACATCGCATCCCAACTATAAGCATATTGTTTCAGGAAGTTAGGCACACCATTTTTGCCATCACCCAAGTTTCGAGTATGCCACGCTAAATTACCGCGCATTTTATTACGATACGCAATATAGCCCCAACCGCTGTCTGCATGGTGTGCAGCCCAGAACATATTTTCACCTTGTGAACCCGGATAATGCCCTAGACCATAATGATGTCCAATTTCATGGCTGAACTCGTTGCCCACAGAATCATACAGAGTCAACATACCATTACCGCCACTTAAACCATGCGTTTGATCACCATTTGTATATTTACCTCGTGCATGATGGGCAATTACAGTTTGTGTAAGTTGTGGCTGTTGCTGACTTTGCATAGAGGCACTGGTCACACCCCAGTTGGCTAAGTTAATTCCCACACTAAAGGTCGATTTTGCAGTATTTTCCCGCATGTCCCCCGAATAGACACCACCTTCACCCGCACTTTGGGTATCGTAAATCGTGCCGTTGGCGACCATCACTCGATCTAGCTGAATATCATCATATTTTGCCACGGTCATTTGTGCCGCAGGAATGGTTTGGAAATAATCGGTACCCGCTTTTTCAGGCTCTAATAACATATAATGCCCGCCCGATTTCGGTGGTGCAGTTAGTAGACCAATACGAATATTGTTGAGTACCAATTCACCCGGTGCTGCAAAATCAATTTTTTCTGCGTCAAGTGCACCACTACGGTTTTTAGAATCAACCAAACGCAGCTTTAAACCAGGACGTACTTCATCCCAATTTAATTTAGCCGACCACGCACGCTTACTATACAGTACCTCGGCACGACCATCTTGATTGCTCTGGTCTGAAGCAGTAATCTGGGTTGGATCAAGTAAAGCAACACGACGTAACAAGCGCTCATTTTGATACACTTCAAGCTGTAAAGTGTCGATATTGCCCATGCCTTGATTTGGCGTAACCAATAATAATGCTTCTTTTTCTGCGGTTAGACGTGGCATTTTTTTCACCTCGTTACCATTCGGGTCAACCACATGCCCTTGAGCAAATTGAATCATTGCCTGAAAATCACCATCTAAATCATTACGCACTTCACGTGATTCAGAATTAGCGTTGTAATCATAAAACCCGAGTACCGATTGATTGATGACATCTTGTTTAGGTTCAGGATAAGGATTAGCCACATTGCCCACAGGTGGTTGCTGAGGATTTTCCGGTGGTATTGGATTTTCTTGATTTGAATTCCCAGCGGTATCTCCCTCACCACCACCGCCACCACCACATGCGGCAAGCATGGATGATAATATACATACACTTAATAGACTAAGCGAAAACCGAGTCACACTTTTCATTATTTATTCCACCCCAATGTCAATTTATGACAAAAAATATAAAAATAAACACATATTTTTCAATAACTTGTATTTTTATATTAAATAGATGTATAAAATTATGCAATTCTCAAGTTTCATATCGCTTTATATTTTCAACACAATTTTATTAATTTTTCTTTATAAAAATCAGCGAATTTTTAAAGCAGCACACAGATTGATAGACAATATTTGATCGAGTTTGCGCTCACAACTGCATAAAATGAAGGAAAAAAAGAGAATAAAATTTGAATTATTTTTTTTAATTTCTGACAGACGGTATTCTATCGTACTGAATGGATAGCACTAGAATATGCGTTCAATGTTCTGCTTAAACTTTCTGACGAAATTGCGAGATATCTAAAGTGTGAATCTGACCGCGCCAAATCCATTTTAGCTTGGATTCTAAAAACTCATCACCTTCAAACCAAACGAATAAACCTTCCATCATATCTGGCCAATCGGCTTGCGTGACTTCATTACGTCCAGAAATTACCGCGATAATTGCAGCTAAAATCGTATCATGACTCACAGCCAAACTCAGTCCGTATTGGTTGGTTGGATGGGTGTTATAAATCAGCTCAAGGACATCCACGACACCATGAATCGGATGTTTCATGCCGGGCAAGGCATTATTCACAAAACTATTAATAAAGCCTAAAGCACCCTGTTTCTGAAAATATGGGCCTGCCTGTTTGATATCAAGTACAAAGCTTCCTGGTTCCACCAATAAACCTTGTTCTATAATTTCAATGTGATGGGTATTGGGTTCGAGGGTAATGCCATCTGCCCCACGAATCATTAAAGCAGCCGTATCGACACAACGCTGAATAGGACTTGAAATACAGTGTTGAATCACCCGATCTGTATTTCCAACCAAGTAGCCTCCCCATGCTTCGGCTAAATCGCGACCTTGTTCGGTCAATTGTAAATTATAGCCAGCCAAACCCTGACCAACGACAATTTCACGAATAGAATGACGTGTAAACAAAGTCACAGGCGTCTGAGCATCAGGCAATAAATCAATTGCTTTAAGCATACTTGCAGGGAGTAGTTCTAATGCCATGATCTAGCCAAAATTTTAACTTGGTTGCTTGACACTATACCATGTTCAGCACTTTGCTCAATCTGACTTCGCCATAAGTCCAAGTGCTTGTAAGGCAATCTGTTTCATCTGCGTATTTTTATAGGCGATAAAACCACCATTTAACAATGTATCGCGCTGATTATATAAAAATGCCCGTCCCTGAAAATCGACCAATCCACCACCTATTCGTTCCAATAAACATTGTCCTGCACTGGTGTCCCACTCAGAAGTCGGATGAAAACGTGGGTAAATATCGACACGATCTTCCAAAATCATGCAGAATTTATAAGCACTACCTGCTTTTAGTTCTTCAAAATTGGTCAACTGCGCCAAGCTTTTTAAATAGTCTGCATAGTGTGATTTTTTTTGACTACTGTGGCTTAATCCAATTTTTAGAACTGAAGATGTTACCGTGGGTTCAGACTGATAGAGATACCATTGCTGAGTTAAAATATGATATTTCAATGGCATACCCTGTTCAGGACAAAAATAAATAGTTTGCTCGCCTGGTACTGCAAGTACTGCAAAAGTTGTTTGCACACCACAAATTAAACTTAAATTAATGGTAAATTCAGGACGTTGATGTAAAAACTCTTTCGTGCCATCTAAAGGATCAAGCAACCAAAATTGCTGCCATTGCTGACGTTGGTCTTGCTCACCTTCTTCGGACAACACAGGTAAATTGGAGATTTTTGCCAAAGCCTGCATTAAATAATAATTGACTCGATAATCGGCTTGCGTAACAGGAGAATCATCAGTTTTCTTTTCTACATCAAAAGCAGCACCTGAACAATAATCTTGAAATTCCTGATTTAAAATTTCACACGCCTGCTGCACGATTGGCAATAACTGTAAAATTAAAGTATGCGTTGGCGCCTTTGTTTTTATAAACATAACTATCCTTTTTAGACTGTATCTAAAGGTCTAATTTTTCATTACTTTCATAAAAACATTGTAATAAAATTTACGGCTGATGCGTAGATAAAATTTAGTGGCTAGATATGCTAAATCAAGACTTTATGTGTCAAGGCAATTCATTTTTACTTGAGTTTTTTATTTATTGAGTGCTTAGTTAATTAATCTTTAAATGGATTGGATAATCTTTTTTTAAACATCGATAAAGTGAGTGCACCACTAACCAATAATAAAATACCCACAATCACCAAATAAGTTTCACCACCAAAAAAACCAATAATAATTGCAGCAATACCCAATAAACCCAAAATAGTGGTAATGGCAATTCCTAAAATAGACATCACAATTCCTTTTAAATTTATTTAATCATGAAAAATTGTCAATATTCTCAGGTATCGTTCTGTCATATTCATGCCTCTTTTGATAGTTAAAGCGTAACATTTGAGCGCACCTTGCCACATTTATACACAGAACTTATACTGAAATAGACTAAACACAACCTATTACATTTTACTGAGTTTGCTGAATAGCTTAAGTGCAGATTATGACAACTTGATGCATTTTATTTAAAAAGATTCTTTCTTAAATCATTTTTGAATCACTGCAAAGGAAATTCCCTTTCCTTTTAGGAGACTTGCGGAGCATGCTCCTCAGGGAGAGGTTTTTTATAAGAACCCCCTCATCCACTTGCGGAATATACTCCTCATCCTGAGCAATACATGGCGTAAAAGAAGGGACTTTCAATACTAATTTTACTGATCATTTATGATCAAATTTCGACTTATAAAAGGATTCTAATTCAGGTTGAACCATTCATAGAATTAAGGTATAAAAAAGCCCGATCTGCATCAATCGGGCCAGATTTAAAGGTACACAAATTTGTATACATAATCAAAATCACTAGAATTTTAAATCAAAAAATTAATCAATCCTTTTCTAGAAAAGTTAACTCTCCCTCATCTGAGGTGATTTTAATTTTGACTTTACGATAACTACGTTTATCTGGGTTTAATGCCGACTCTGAAACATGATGGGCGAATTTTTCATCGCCCATTAAATGCGCAAATAATTTATAGCCGATACGCATTTTCTTAATTTTTTTCTTCTTTTTCTCAAACTCATCGAGTTGTTTATCTAAGTGTTTTAAATCTAAATACTGTTGTTCAGCCATTACTAGCTCCCTAATTTAAAAAATTTACCATTCAATTTCTATGCTTGTACAGACAAACAAATACAGAAATATGTCAAAAAAATTGTTTTTGTGAACGCTACAGTTACTTTTTACAACTGCCCCATCTCACCTAATTTATATGCAACGCATGTACAGTGCTTATTTATTTAGCCTAGCACAATTTGGCGAATAATCAGACAGTATTTTGAGTTATGCCTCAAGCATGTTTAAATGAGCCAGTTTTATTTGCCTTTTGGCAATTGCTTAATGGTTTAGGATGTCTAAATGCACAAAAATATCATCATGTTTGACATGGACGGAACGCTGTTAGATCTCGCTTATGATGATTTTATTTGGAATGAACAACTGCCTATTCGCTATGCAGAATTACACGCCTGTTCTTTAGAGCGCAGCAAAGAAATTTTATACGATTTTTATCAAGCGCATAGCCACACCTTAGAGTGGTATTCCTCACGTTTTTGGACGGCTAAAGTGGGTGTAGATATGCTTGCGATGCAACTTGAATATAAAGATCAAGTCACGTTGCGTCCACAAGCTATCGAGTTACTGGAATATTTAAAAAATAATGGCTATCACATTTGGCTCACCACCAATGCCGATTGTGCAGGTTTAGACTTTAAATTAGCACATACAGGTTTAGCAAAGTATTTTGAAGTGATTGTTAGTTCTGAAAGTATTGGTTATGCCAAAGAGCGCGTTGAATTTTGGCAAACATTGCAACAACAACATGCATTTAATCCTGAAGATTGCTATTTTATAGATGACACCGAAAAGGTGCTTAATGGTGCTAAAGCCTTTGGGATTGGACACTTATATAGTATTGCCCAGCCATCCTCAGCAAAACCTACGCGTCAGACTTGTAATTACCCTATGTTGCACCAATTAACAGATTTAATTCCTGTCTTAGAACAATTTGAGGACACTCAAAAATATGCCTAAAACTTCGTCCCACGAAGCCATTGAAACGATCCGAATTGATAAATGGCTATGGGCTGCACGTTTTTTCAAGACCCGCTCTATTGCAAAAGCTGCCATTGAAGGCGGCAAAGTACATCACAATGGCGAGCGCGTTAAAGTTTCCAAAGAAATTCGTGTGGGAACTGAGCTGACCATTCAACAAGGTTTTGATAAGAAAACCGTATTGGTCAAGGCATTATCCGGCGTACGCGGCCCTGCCCCTGTCGCTCAGCAACTTTATGAAGAAACTGAAGTGAGTATTGCACGCAGGGAATTGATTGCGACCCAAAGAAAGTTGCATAATCTAGCACGACCTGATCATCGACCAAGTAAAAAAGACCGTCGTGACATCAGCAAATTTAAACAAGAGAATGATCAGCAATTTGACCAATTTTGGTCATATAATGATGATTAAATAGAGCGTCACAGGCTGTCGCACAGCCCGTGATATAAATAGAACTACAGGACAAATTCTGTCACTATATTGCATGTGGAAAAGATTTAAGTAAATGCATCCACTTGAGTATATTGTTTCGTGACATCGTATTGAGGTTGTAAGATGGATGAGAATAAAAGCAAGGCGTTAAACGCTGCGTTAAGCCAGATTGAAAAACAATTTGGTAAGAACACAGTCATGCGTCTTGGTGACAACACTGTGCAAGCGGTAGAAGCCGTATCTACAGGCTCATTGACCCTAGATATTGCATTGGGTATTGGTGGCTTACCTAAAGGTCGTATCATTGAAATTTACGGCCCTGAATCATCAGGTAAAACGACTATGACCTTGCAAGCCATTGCAGAATGTCAAAAAGCTGGTGGAACTTGTGCCTTTATTGATGCCGAACACGCGCTTGATCCTCAATATGCACGTAAACTTGGTGTAGATATTGACAATCTTTTAGTATCGCAACCAGACAACGGTGAACAAGCCCTTGAAATTGCCGATATGTTGGTACGTTCTGGTGCAATTGACATGATTGTAGTCGACTCCGTGGCTGCCTTAACCCCTCGCGCCGAGATTGAGGGTGAAATGGGTGATTCACACATGGGCTTACAAGCGCGCTTAATGAGCCAAGCCTTGCGTAAAATCACAGGTAATGCCAAACGTTCGAACTGTATGGTGATCTTCATTAACCAAATTCGTATGAAAATTGGTGTAATGTTTGGTAGCCCAGAAACCACAACTGGCGGTAACGCATTGAAGTTCTATGCTTCTGTTCGTTTAGATATTCGCCGTGTAGGTCAGGTGAAAGAAGGCGACGAGATTATTGGTTCTGAAACCAAAGTCAAAGTTGTGAAAAACAAAATGGCGCCTCCATTTAAAGAAGCATTGTTCCAGATTCTTTACGGTAAAGGCGTTAACCATTTGGGCGAGCTGGTCGATTTGGCTGTTCAACAAAATATCGTGCAAAAAGCAGGTGCTTGGTATTCTTATCAAGGCGATAAAATTGGTCAAGGTAAAAACAACACCATTCGCCACCTTGAAGAACATCCAGAGCTTGCTAAAGGCATCGAAGCGATTATTCGTGAACAACTGCTCACGACAGGTCAAGCAGCACCTGTAGAAGATAAAGACGAAGAAGAATTCGACTTACTTGATGTTTAAGCATACGCTAATATGAACACAACAAACTGAATTAAATAGAACGCTCTACGGAGCGTTTTATTGTATATGGAAGCATTACCATGCCTGAAGACAAATTCCCCAAACTGATTGATTACGCTGCGCTAAAACAACAATTTGGCGAAGATGAGCAATCATGTAGCAGAACTGAGCAGATATATTCCGAAACAACGTCTGCCCTGCATTTTGCCTCAAATTCTGCGCCTAACATTAATAAACAATACCCTGCTCATACGGAAGCCATTGATGATCAAGAACACAATCACAATGAAGACCAAGACGAACAGCAAAACAAACGCCCAGGACTAACAGGTTCTCGTCTACGCAGCTACGCCTTTGCTGTCTTAACGCGTAAAGAATATTCTAAAAATGACTTAATTGAAAAACTGGCTTTATATGCAGAAAACCGTGATGAAGTGATTGAGTTAGTCAATGAATTGGCACGTGAAAATTATCAGAGTGATCAACGCCTAGCAGAAATGTTACTGGCTAGCCAAAAGCGGCAAGGTAAAGGGCCAAATCGTATTAAAATGGCTCTTAAAAACAAAAAAGTGGATAGCAGTTTAATTTCAGAAGAACTTAAAGAAACTGATTGGACAGAACAAGCCTATCAACTGAAAGTGAAAAAATTCGGCACAGAAGTCGCAAACGAGCCAAAACTTAAAGCCAAACAAATTCGTTTTTTACAGTATCGGGGCTTTGATATGGATGCGATTATGAAAGCAATTCGTAGGAAAGAGCAGGATTTTTAAAATAGTGGATATAAGATCAAAATAAGTAGAAGATAAATAGAATTATTATTTCAAAACTGGTGGCAACCCTACCAGCAAGCCTTCGGCACATCATAGCTCCACTACCGCTGCTACCTTCCGGTCCTGACGGGGTTCGTAGAGTACAATTGCGAAGTAACCAGCAGGGCTACCATTGCAAAAACAGAGTATAGAGATTTTTAACAAACTTGCAAGCGTTGTTCTGTATTTCCTTTTATAATGCTATCCAATTGATTATTTTAAAAACAATTGAAGACATTTATAGAATAACGTCATTTAAAATTTAGTCTAACTAACCCATCATAAAATTATTTCGAGATTTAAATCCTAGATTTACCCATATTGCGCTGAGATTGATGATAAGTTTGTAAAAGCTTATTGCAATTCCACGCGTGGACGTTTTAAATGTGGAAAATGACCAAATCAACAGGTTGAGTTCAATATGCTTACAAGGACTCACCTACACAAGATTAAGATGGATGTTCAATTATGCTAAAAAAGCATGCACTTTGTGCTCTTGCCCTACTGTGCTCAACGCCTATATTTGCCAATATTCCAATTGAAAGCCACAATCTCAGCCAAAGCAGTGCTAGGTATGCCAATAGCCCTGCGATTGCAACGAGTAATATGGCAACTGCCAATGTACCCACCAATATCAATTGGCAGTTGATGCAAAAAAACCAGCAACTTGAAAATGACATCCGCCAGTTACGCGGCAAAATTGAAGAACAAGACAATGAAATTGCGCAGCTCAAACATGAATTGCAAAATCGCTATACCGATTTAGATCAACGTCTAGAACTGCTCCAGCAAAAAATAGACCCTGAATCTACTCCTACCGCTGAGGAGGATAACCAAAAGGATACTGCACCCAGTCACCAGCAACAACCAGTTAAATAGCAATGCCCCGCAATCTGCGCAAAATACAACGCATGTTAGCCCAACAGCTCAAGGTTTAAATACCAATATTGAGCTAGAAAAAGCAGCCTATACTGTTGCATTGGATGCCTATAAACAAGGTGGTGCTAAAAAAGCCATTGCACCCATGCAAAACTTTATTAAAAACCACCCAAACAGTGTGTATATCAGCAATGCTTATTTTTGGTTAGCTGAGTTTAATTTAGCGATTGAACCGACCAATTACAGCGAAGCCAAAAAGAATTTTGAAATTGTGGCAACCAAGTACCCTCAATCTGCAAAAGCATCAAGTGCCCTATATCGTTTATATAGTATTGCGCAAGATGTAGATCACAAACCTGCTTTGGCAGCGCAATACAAAAGTAAAATTCTGAGCCAATACCCAAAGTCTGAAGAAGCAAGATTCTTTAAATAAGCCAATAAAAAAGACATCCGAGGATGTCTTTTAATATTCTGAAGCTTGCCGCATTCGACAAACTCAAAGCTTAACGCACAATACCACGTTCAGATTGCTCTAAAGAATCAATTAAACGCTGCGCTTCTGCCACATTTGGCAAAATATCAATGCGAATTTGCTGAATGGCTTGCTCAGTGGTTAATCCAGATTTGTAAATGAGTTTAAAGGCTTCACGAAGACCTTGAATCACATCCTTCGACCAGCCTTTACGACGCATTCCTTCCACATTCATTGCAAATGCATGTGCAGGATTACCAGAAACCATGACATACGCAGGCACATCTTTAAGAATGAGCGATGCACCACCAATCATGCTATAAGAGTCAATTTTACAGAATTGGTGAATACCAGAGTTTCCACCGACAACCACATAATCCCCAACATGCACATGACCTGCCACACCCACGTTATTGGCAAAAATATTGTGATCACCCACCATACAGTCATGTGCGATATGCGTATTGACCATAAGTAAGTTGTGACTACCAATTTTGGTCAGGCTATTGTCTTGCACCGTACCACGATGCAAACTGCAGTGTTCACGAATTTTGTTGTGATCACCAATTTCTAGCCAAGTTTCCTCACCTGCATATTTTAAGTCCTGACAGACCTCACCTACGCTGGCGAACTGGAAAATTTCATTGTGCTGACCAATACGGGTGTAACCACCAATCACCACATGCGAATGAAGTTTTGTACCCTCACCAATCGTTACATTTGGGCCAATAATACAGTATGGACCAATCGTGACATCTGAAGCGATTACTGCAGATGAGTCAATAATAGCGGTTGGGTGAATGAGTGGGTTATTGCTCATGCTTGCTCTGTTTTCTGATGCGAAACCATAATTTCCGCGGTTGCTGCGACGACGCCATCAACGGTGGCGATACAATTATATTTGTAAATGCCTCGTTTTTGCATAACTAATTCAGATTTTAATACAAGTTGATCGCCTGCAACGACTTGTTTTTTAAATCGAACTTTTTCTGCGCCTGCAAAAAGGAACAAAGAACCTGCGCTCGGTTTCTCATTATTCATGATAAAACCTAAAATACCCGACACTTGTGCCATCGCTTCAACGATTAAAACACCCGGCATGATCGGATAATTCGGGAAGTGTCCTTGCAAGAATTCTTCATTGATAGATACGTTTTTATAACCCACGATACCGTTATCAGTGACTTCTACAATGCGGTCTACCAATAAAAACGGATAGCGATGGGGTAAATATTCACGAATGGTTTGAATGTGCATTGGCAATTCAGGTTTAGTGAAGGTGCTAGAATTCGACTCAGTCATCATAATTATTTACGCAATTTAAAAGTTGATTCAAGGGACTCAATTTGAGATTGCATATCATCAAGTCTTTTCACCAATTGGGTCAATGGCACATCTGCTAATTGTCTGAGGCGCACAACAGTACGTTTCCACTTTTGATTTTCAAACAAGCCTATACCTGACGAATATTTTCCTGATTCAGAAATATTATTTGTGACCATTGACATTCCTGTCAAAGTCACATTATCAGCAATATTTAAGTGCCCTGAAATTGCACTTCCACCACCAATGATACAGTTTTTGCCAATTGTCACACTTCCAGCCACGGCAGTTTTTGCTGCAATGGCCGTATGAGCACCTAATTTGACGTTATGTGCGATTTGCACAAGGTTATCAATAATGACACCATCTTCCAAAATTGTATCACTTAGTGCACCGCGATCTACGCTGCAATTCGAGCCAATACGAACGTCATTGCCAATAATCACCGAACCCAACTGTGCAATACGATGCCATTTGCCTTGATAAGGTGCAAAGCCAAAGCCTTCACTGCCAATTACAGTATTGGCGTGTATGCGCACACGATGTCCAAGCTTGGCTGCGCCTGTCAAAGTCACGTGTGAATCAATAAAACACTGTTGACCAATTTCGACAAAGTCATCAATTTTACAGTGCGATTGCACAATCGTATTGTCACCCACCACACAATTTTCACCAATTACGACGTAATGACCAATATAAGCACTATCGGCGATGATGGCTGATGGATGGATTTGGGCTGTGCTTTCTATACCACGTTGCGTATGCTTACGCTCAAATACATGGGTTAAAATTGCAAAAGCTAAATACGGATTATCGACCACAATAAAGTTGTGATGATTGTCTAACTCGGCTTGTAGTGAAGCGGTCACAATTAAAGCCCCCGCCTGAGAGCTACGTGCTTGCGCTAAATATTTATCGCCATTCACGAATGCAAGTTGATGCGCCTGAGCAGACTCAAGGCTTGCCAAACCTTGCAAACGTAAATCGGCTTGTCCAATGCATTGACCTTGAACTAAACCAGCAATTTCTTCTAAGCGATAATATTGGGAACTCATTGATTATTTAAGTGCGTTGACCTTTTGGATCATTTTATCAGTTAAATCATACTTCGGGTCATAGGCAAGTGCTGAGTTTTTATTCAAAACCACATCTAAACCATTTTCTTTACGCAATTGTTCAGCAACTTGCTTTAAACGAGTTTCAAAACCATCGTTAATTTTGTGCAATTCTGACTGGACACTAGTTTGTACCGCTTGTTGCAAACTATTAAATTCTTTCAATTTGGCTTGAAACTGTGTATTCATTTTTTGCTTTTCAGCGTCTGATAAATTCGTAGTCTGTTGCGCGCGTTGCTGCATGGTTTCTAACTCTTTTGTCAGTTGCTCAAGCTTAGTGGTTTGTGGTTTGACAGACTGTTGCAAAGCGAGATTTTGCTGTTTGAGATAACTGCTATTTTCTACAACACGCTCTAAACTTACCACACCATAGCCTGCAGCATGTGCTACTGCAGCCATTGTAGATAAACCCAACAATGCCAAACTCAATATTGTTTTTTTCATGTGCTACATCCTGTGTTTAAACAATCCAACATGGGTCGTACTTAGAAAGTACGACCAATTTCGAATTGGATATTTTTAGTGTCATCGCCTTGTTTATCATTCAACGGATACGCATAGCTGAGTGATAATGGGCCAATCATGGTAATCCAAGTAAAGCCTACACCCACGCTATAACGCATTTCACCGAAGTCGAAGCCATAATTGTCTTTACAATATTGCTTGGCATTCACAGAAGCACCATTCACAAAAATATTTGAATCAGAAACATTACACTGAGTATCAAAAACTTGTGCGCCTTCTGCAAAAATTACTGGACGGACTTGACGCGTCCAATCTCCTTTAAATGGCACTGGTAGAGCCAATTCTGTACCGAACTGTACTAGAGCATTACCACCAACTTCTTCAGGTGAGCGATCCGTTTGACTTGTATCAGAGAAATAAACACCTGGATATTTCGGGCCTAAGGTGCTGTTGTCATAACCACGTACTGAACCATAACCACCTGCATAGAAGTTCTTATAGAACGGTAAGTCATTACCAAAACCTAACTTACCGTAGCCACGTAAGACAAAATCATGACCTAATGGCATATAAGCCTGTGCATCATAGGTCACTTTTTGGAATTCCACATCACTACCGGGTAAAGCAATTTCAGCATTAACACGATGCGACATACCATTGGTTGGGAAAATCGGACGATTTAAAGTGTTGTATGACCAACCTAAATTTAGGTTATACGTAAGGAAATCACCTTTAAATTCTTTGCCGTAAGGAATTGGATTTGCACAAGGCTCATACCCTACTACATCACCATTTGCATCTTTAATAGGGACTAAATCATCTGGACAATATTCGTCACTTTTGGTTTCTTTACCCCCATGGCGCTCTAAATAGTCTGCGACATAAGTTGAAACATAAGGACCTGTGGTTACTTCGGTCTGATCAATGTTTAAACCTGCACTAATGCTTTGGTTTTCATCAATTGGGTAACCGAAGTTAATTCCACCACCAAAACTGTCTGTCACATAGTTGTTTACGTTATAGTTATCATCTAGCTTGGTTTTACGGTAGTACATGTTGTAACCACGACGCACACCATCAATCGTGAAGTATGGGTCGGTCACACTCAGATTATAATAGTCTTGTGTTTCAGAACGCGACAAATCAATCGAAACCGAATTACCCGTACCTAAGAAGTTAGTTTGGCTTAAACCAGCTTGGAACGTCACACCACCGCTTTGCGAGAAACCTACCGCTAAAGTACTTGTACCTGAGTGCTGTTCTTCTACATTTACATTTAAGTCAATTTGGTCTGGCACATTTGGAATACGCACAGGCTTGACATCAACGGTTTTAAAGAAACCTGTACGCTCTAAACGGACTTTAGACAAATCAATTTTTTCATTGCTTGCCAATGCGCCTTCCATTTGACGCATTTCACGACGCAGTACTTCATCGGCGGTTTTACTGTTACCAGCGAAGTTAATACGACGCACTGTAATTTGCTGACCTGGGTTGATGTAGTAGTTTAAATCTACCAGTTTAGTTTCTTTGTCAATTTGCGGAACAATATTCACTTCGGCATAGTAATAGCCTGCATTACCATATTTACGCAGCAACAATTGTTTCACCGCATTCACTTTTTCTTGTGAATAGGTTTCACCATCTTTATAAATTTTCAGTGCCGTAAGTTCTTCTGGTTTGTATAAAGCATCGCCCAAGAACTTGCTTTCGCCAAACTTGAATTGCTCACCTTCATCCACCGAAACTTCAACAAAAATATGCTTTTTGTCTTCGCTCAAATTCAAGCTAGAGTTAGTGATATTGAAGTTGATATAACCTTTATTCAGATATAACGCACGTAATGCTTCCAAGCTTGCTGCCATTTTTTCGCGTGCATAACGGTCATTACGGGTAACAATCGAACTCCAGCTACTTTCTTTAACAGCAAACGCCTGCTTAATATCGCTATCTTTAAATACCGTATTGCCAATGATGTTGATATCTACCACTTTGGCGGCTTTGCCTTCAACAAATTCTACGGTTAAATCTACACGGTTATTTGGGCGTGCTGTGGTAATGACGCGTACATCTGCATCATAACGACCTTGCTGCATATACTGCTGTTCAAGCTCAGATTCTAAAGTTTGTAGTGCTGACTTTTTCAGTACTTCACCTTCAGCCACACCCATTTTCTTTAAACCATCTTCCAACGCTTCTTTTGGAATCAGTTTATTGCCTTTAAATTCAACCTTAGAAATGATTGGGCGCTCAACCACTTTAAACACTAAAGTGTCGGCTTCACGACTGGCCTGAATGTCATCAAACAAACCTGTGGCATAGAGTGAACGAATCGCATTGGCCAACACTGCTTCATTGACACGATCACCACTATTCACTGGAATCATTCCATAGACATTGGCTGGCGTTAAACGAACAAGACCATCTATTTTTATATCTCGCGCAATAAATTCATCTGCTGCATATACTTGTTGTGTTGCCGCCATTGCACTAACCAGTGCCAAGGGCATAAATAAATGTGTGTGCTGCATGCCAGTCTTTTCCAGTGTTAAATTTATTTCGTATCTACGTTGTTATAAACGCATAATGTCATTAAATAATGCAAGGAGCATCATACTTCCAAGCAGTACCATACCAATTTTTAAACCAACTAATTGTATTTGTTCAGAAACAGGTTTTCCACGAATCAGCTCGATAAAATAATAAACTAAATGCCCGCCATCCAACATTGGAATTGGCAATAAATTTAGAATTCCTAAGCTTACGCTCATAAGTGCCATAAAGGAAATAAAAGTTTGCCACCCCATTTCCGCACTTTGCCCTGCGACTTTGGCAATAGTAATTGGGCCTGATAAGTTATCTAAACCAATTAAACCACGTACCATTTTGACAATAG
Source organism: Acinetobacter sp. YH12135 (assembly GCF_013418565.1). Lineage (NCBI taxonomy): Bacteria > Pseudomonadati > Pseudomonadota > Gammaproteobacteria > Moraxellales > Moraxellaceae > Acinetobacter > Acinetobacter sp. YH12135. Next base: position 13,083 of record NZ_VPBU01000015.1, on the reverse strand, counting down.
AATTCAGAATCATGCTAGACAGCTGACCTGTTTTATCTACCGCCATAAATAAAGCTTCACTCGGGCTGTATTGAATGGTTTGCTTAAAATCTTCTGGAATGACAATTTTTCCAGGATCACTTTGCACACCCAATACACCCGAAACATTGCCCATATTGTCACGTTTGCCTTGCGGCATCACTTCCAGTTGCTGTACTTGATTGTTACGCAGCACATCTACTTTCAGTAATTTTTCTGGCGATGCTTGAACAACTTGTACCACATCGTACCAGTCATTCATTTTGACGCCATCAATCGAAATAATTTGATCGCCGACTTGCATACCTTGACGAATGGCCGCACCATCTTCACTTAACTTACTGACAATTGCAGGAATTTGTGGGCGATACGGTGTAAAACCCAAGATATCTAAAGGTGATTGGGATTGATCATTTAAGAAATTTTGAATGGGTAAGCTAAATGTTTTGATTTCACCTGCGCGTTCCGCCTGTACCTGGATCTTGCCTGTTTCACCTACACGATCTACCAAGGCAAAGTTCAGCTTTTCCCATGTCGTCACAGGCGTACCATCAATGGCGGTAATCTTATCACCTACTTGCATTTGCGCTGCCGCCGCAGGTGTATCTGCCAGTACCTTACCCACACGGGTATTCAACTGTTCTTGAGAGGGTAAAAATAATAGCCAGAACAATAATATGGCAAAAATCAGGTTGATTAACGGACCTGCTGCCACAATCGCAATACGTTTCCACGGATGCTGACGGTTAAAGGCATAAGGTAGGTCTTCTTCTGCAACGCTTTCTTCGCGTTCATCTAGCATTTTGACATAGCCACCCAAAGGCAATGCCGAAAGCTGATATTGAATCCCCGATTTTTTAGAAGTCCATTTTAAAATGGTCGGTCCAAAGCCGATGGAATACACCAAAACTTTGACACCTAATTTACGTGCAACAAAGTAGTGCCCAAACTCATGAATTGCAATTAAAGGTCCTAGCAAAAGAATCGCTGCAACCACAATAAATAAGGCACTCATGCTTTAGCTTCCTTTATTCAACACAAAATGCTGTGCAACAGCACGGGCATTTTGGTCTGCCTGCAAAATCAGTTCAATGCTTTCTGCGGCTGAATTTTGTATTTGGTTCAGGGTATGCTCAACCACTGTCGCGATTTCGGTAAAACGAATTTTTTGCTGCAAGAATGCTGCAACTGCAATTTCGTTTGCTGCGTTTAAAATAGCAGGTGCTAAACCACCTTCTTGCATGGCTTGACGTGCCAGACTTAAAGCAGGAAAACGGGTGGTATCGGGTGCTTGAAAATCAAGCTGATGATTGACAAACAAATCTAAAGGCGGAACATGCGTTTGGATACGCTGCGGCCACGCCAAAGCATGCGCAATTGGCGTACACATATCAGGATTACCCATTTGCGCCAAAGTTGAACCATCCACATATTGAACCATGGAATGAATAATACTCTGTGGATGCACCACCACTGTAACAAAGTGTTCTGAAATTGCAAAAAGATGACACGCTTCGATTAATTCCAAACCTTTGTTCATTAAGGTTGCAGAATCTACCGAAATTTTTTGTCCCATAGACCAATTTGGATGTTTGCAAGCTTGTGCAGGAGTAACGTGTTGCAGTTCTTCTAGGCTATGATTTAAAAATGGACCGCCCGAAGCAGTCAGTAAAATTTGTGATACGCCTAACTTAGGTTGTCCATTTCTTTCGGTTTGTAAATAATGTTCAGGCAAACATTGAAAAATCGCGTTATGTTCAGAATCTACAGGCAATAACAAAGCACCATGTTCACGTGCCGCCTGCATCATGATGTCGCCCGACATCACCAAGGCTTCTTTATTGGCCAATAACACGCGCTTACCCGCTTTAACCGCAGCCAGTGTAGGCAATAAACCTGCCGCACCGACAATGGCTGCCATCACCACATCCACTTCAGGATGTTCGGCAACTGCGATTAAACCCGCCTCATCGCTTAAAATTTCAATCCCTGAAATGTGTTGCTGTGCAAGTAACTGCTGCAATTCATCAACTTTTGCCGCAGGTACAACCACAATTTTAGGATGGTACTGTTTGCATATTTGAACCAGTTCTTGAATTCGGCTATGTGCCGTCACGGCAAAAACTGAATACTGCTCAGGATGTTGTTGCAGTACTTTTAGGGTGCTTTGTCCAATTGAACCTGTCACACCCAAGATACAAACAGCTTGTGACATTTATAAATCTACGCCAATAAGTTTTAAAACATACATACCTGCAGCAAAAATTGGAGCTGCTGCAAGTAAAGAATCAATCCGATCTAGCACACCACCATGACCTGGCAAAACTCGCCCAGAGTCTTTAATACCTGCACGGCGCTTGATCATGGATTCAAACAGATCGCCCAATACTGAGCTAAATACCGTAAATACCGAAAGAATCAAAAATAAAATATGTTGTGCCAAAGTTAGGTCCAAATACACCACTTCGACAACAATCACAATTAGCATGGCTGTAAACACACCGCCATATAAGCCTTCTACTGACTTGTTTGGACTGACATTTGGTGCAAGTTTTTTCTTGCCTAGTTTGCGTCCAACAAAATAAGCACCTGAGTCTGCACCCCAAACCAACAAGAACAAGTACATTAACCACCACGGCGAACTATTCCATACGGAAAAAATTGCAGTGACCGCAGCAGAAATTAGAATAAAACCAATAAAACTTAAGCTTGGGTTATACCATGCATCGTATTCTGGATAAGACTTGACCCAATAAATACTGAGTAACCATGTCAAAATAGAAGCTGCCCAAAGTAACAAGGCAATATCACTAAAATAAAGTGCCATTGCTGCCAAAGCGGCAGTCAATACACCAAAGCCCCAAGCCACAGGTTTGAGGACATATTTAGTTTTTCTTGGCATGAGTTTGAACCACTCATAGCCCGCAACCCCTGCTGCAACAATCATCAGCATAAACATTGGATAGTGCGACTGAGTTGCAAACATACAACTCAACACCACAGCAACCAATACCAATGCGGTAATAATCCGCTCTAACATGTATTAATTCTCAATTTTCTCTTGTTGAATTTGCTCAGAAGTTTTACCAAAACGACGTTCGCGACCACCAAATACTGCCAGTGCATCGTCAAATTCTTCTATGCTAAATTCAGGCCACAAGGTTTGGGTAAAATACAATTCAGCATACGCAGCTTGCCAAAGTAAAAAGTTGGACAATCTAAAATCGCCACCTGTACGAATCAACAGATCGACAGGTGGTAGGTCTGCCAGACTGACATATTGACCAAAAAATTGTGTATCTATTTGTTCAATATCAATTTTATGCGCCACAACATCTGCAGCAATTTGTTTTGCAGCTTGTGCCATATCCCACATACCACCATAACTAATGGCAATTGTGAGTGTCATGCTGTTGAAATTAGCAGTCCTTTGTTCGGCATGCAACATTAACTCACGCAAATGCGGCGACAAACGTGAACGGTCACCAATAAAACGTAAGGCAATATTGAATTTTTCCATGCGTGGTAATTGCTCATGAATTGTGGTTTCCAGCAATTGCATGAGTAAATCCACTTCAAACTGCGGACGATTCCAGTTTTCACTCGAAAAAGCAAAAACGGTTAAAGCTTGAATGTGTTTTTTTCTACAATGTTCAACAATCGGGTCAAGTACATCTTTACCAGAGCGATGTCCTTCCCCTTTTTGCATTTGATTTTTTTTTGCAAAACGATTGTTGCCATCCATAATGATGGCAACATGTTTTGGCAAAGACGCGCTGTCTTCCGATGTGGTCATTGATTAGACCTTCATCAACTCAGCTTCTTTTGCAGCAAGACGCTTGTCTACTTCTGCAACGTATTTGTCTGTGATTTTTTGGATGTCATCTGCTGCACGGCGCTCATCATCTTCAGAAATTTCTTTTTCTTTCAATAATGCTTTGATGTCGCCCAATACATCACGGCGGATGTTACGAATAGCAACTTTGGCATTTTCTGCTTCAGAACGCGCAACTTTTTGCATGTCACGACGAGTTTCTTCAGTCAATGCTGCAAGCGGTACACGAATTGCATCGGCTGTGATTGGGTTTAGACCCAAATCTGACTCACGAATTGCTTTATCAATTGCAGACACCATTGAACGCTCAAATGGCTGAACCAATAAGGTACGTGAATCTTCTACACCAATGTTGGCTACTTGGTTAAGTGGCACATCGGAACCGTAGTAAGAAACCATCACACCATTTAAAATTGATGGATGTGCACGACCTGTACGTACTTTGGCAAAACCATGTTCTAAAGACTCTAAAGTCTTGCTCATACGTTCTTCGCTGTCTTTTTTAAGATCGTTAATCATAAGATCTTCCTTACTGTATTCTAAAATTTGAGTCAAAATATAGGGTTAAATTAAACCGTAGTATAAAGAGCTTTGTGGCTCACGTACATTACTTCGTAACGTGAGTTCCTTCTTTTTCGCCCATCACTACAGAAAGCAATGCACCTGCTTTATTCATATCAAAAACTTGCAACGGCACATTGTGATCGCGGCATAAGCAGATTGCAGTTAAATCCATAACACCTAATTTTTCATCCAACACCTGGTCAAATGTAAGTGTGTCATATTTCACCGCATCTTCGTATTTGCTTGGATCTTTGTTATATACGCCATCTACTTTGGTCGCTTTTAAGATCAAGTTAGCTTCGATTTCGATACCACGTAAACATGCTGCTGTATCTGTGGTAAAGAATGGATTGCCTGTACCCGCAACGAACACACACACTTCACCTTGAGTCAGGTGACGAATCGCATCACGGCTTGAGTAAGACTCAACCACTGTACCAATAGGCAATGCAGACATTAAACGGGTTTTGATGTTACGGCGCACCAAGGCATCACGCATGGCTAAACCGTTCATCACCGTTGCCAACATACCCATTTGGTCGCCTGTTACACGGCCGACTAAACCATCTTTTTGTAATTGGCTGCCACGGTATAAGTTACCACCACCGACAACAATACCCACTTGCACACCTAAACCGACCAAGTGTGCAATTGCCAAAGACATTTGATCGAGCACTTGCGCATCAATCCCCATGTCTTTATTACCCGCAAGTGCCTCACCCGATAGTTTCAACAAGATACGTGCATAACGTGGCTTTTTTGAATCTAACATTGTCATTACTCCAATTCTAAATTCTAAACTTTAATTTTTTACAATTTGTATGGCTTACAGCTAGCAATCCAAATCTGCAAAGCATTATGCAGATTTGACCTGAATCAGCTTGGCAAATAAGTCGTATTCATCGGCATCGGTAATTTCAACTTCAAGTAAATCACCTGCTTTAATCACGCTCTTGTCAATATCTTCTACAAAGACGTTGCCATCAATTTCTGGCGCATCTGCATAAGAACGTGCCACTGCGACTGGAAATTCTTCTTCCAAATCATCTACCAACACGGTCATGGTTTGACCAATACGTTTTTGCAGTTTAGCTGCTGAAATTTCTTGCTGAACCTGCATAAAACGCTCATAGCGTTCTTGCTTGATTTCTTCTGGCACATGATCTGGCAAGTCGTTTGCTGCCGCACCTTCAACAGGTGAATAAGTAAAGCAACCAACACGGTCTAATTGCGCTTCTTTTAGCCAGTCGAGCAAAATTTGGAAATCTTCTTCTGTTTCGCCTGGAAAACCCACCACAAAGGTTGAACGAATCACCAGCTCAGGGCATTTTTCACGCCAAAGTTTTAAACGCTCCAACGTGTTTTCGCTGTGCGCAGGTCGCTTCATCAACTTTAATACTTTCGGGCTGGCATGTTGGAATGGAATATCCAAATAAGGCAAAATTTTGCCTTGTGCCATTAAATCAATTACAGCATCCACATGCGGATATGGATAGACATAGTGCAAACGCACCCAAATACCCAATTGCCCTAAGGCTTCACACATATCATAGAATTTGGTTTTAACAGGCTGACCGTTCCAAAAGTCCAATTTGTATTTGGTATCTACGCCGTAGGCAGAAGTATCTTGAGAAATTACCAATACTTCTTTTACGCCTGCACGTTTCAGTGCCGCAGCTTCTTCTAATACCGAACCCACAGGACGCGAAACTAAATCGCCACGCATGCTTGGAATGATGCAGAAAGTACAGCGATGGTTACAGCCTTCTGAAATTTTAAGATAGGCATAATGTTTAGGCGTCAAACGAATGCCTTGTTCAGGTACCAAATCAATAAATGGATTATGTTTTGGTGGCTCAGGAACATATTGATGCACCGCTTCCATCACGTCCTGATAAGCAGCCGCGCCAGTCACTTTTAATACGTTGGGATGCATTTGACGAATTTTATCTTCATCTTTACCCAAGCAACCTGTCACAATGACACGACCATTGGCATTCATGGCTTCGCCAATCGCGTCTAAGGACTCTTGTACTGCAGATTCAATAAAACCACATGTATTGACAACAACTAAGTCAGCACCTTCATAATCAGATGCGACATCATAACCTTCAGTTTTTAACTGAGTTAAAATTCGTTCGGAATCTACCAATGCCTTAGGACAACCTAAAGAAACAAAACCGACTTTGGGGGATTTCATAGAATCTGCACTCCACTAGAATGCGCGTATTGTATGACTTTTCTTTGCATAAAAATAGAGAAATAGCCGACTCTTTGCATAATGCACCAAAATACAACCATTCAGGCTGAATGATTTAAATATTGCACCATTTTAATGCATTTTTTATTTACAGTGTTTCTGTTATCCGTTATATCTTGAAAATTCAGTCCAGTTCCTGCGCATTTTTCCGATTCTTCAGTGATAAATGCACTAAAAACGAAAAGTTGGCGTGCATTTTGCTTAATTCGCCTCAATTCGATCCAAATTTGGAACATGGCTGACAGATGACAATGCCCTTGCACAATATTTCATACAGGAAGCATTCACGAATGGATCAGACCCAGAGCATTGACTATCGTCTTTTGGTGGATAACCTCAGCACCGCAATTTTACTGGTTGATCGTGACCTGAATATTTTTTATTTAAACTCGTCTTGTGAAGCATTGTTTGATATCAGTTTAATTCGCGCTTCGGGGCAACCCGTTTTAAATTTGCTGCACATGCCTGATGATGAGTTCAATACGCAAGAGGCTTTCCTGAATACCATCAAAACTGGTCAACCCTACACCCGCCGTGAAGCGACCATTAATGTCAATTTTAAAGATATTCATGTCGATTACACTGCATCACAGTTAAATGCAGGCAAGCCTTATCATCCTCTTTTGCTGATTGAATTGAATCCGATTGATCGGATGCTCAAAATTTCCAAAGAAGAAAACTTTATTCAACAGCATCAAGTCGCACGTCAGCTGATTCGTGGTGTGGCACATGAAATTAAAAACCCGCTTGCAGGAATTCGTGGTGCGACACAACTGTTAGCACGAAGTTTAAATGACCCGAAATATGATGAATTTACCGACATTATTATTAGCGAGGTAGATCGTTTAAGAAACTTGGCCGATACCATGCTCGGCTCACGCCAACTACCAAGCTATGAACTGGTCAATATTCACGAACCTTTAGAACGGGTGCGCAGCCTGATCGTCAATCAAACTAAAAACAAAATAAATATTATCCGTGATTATGACCTTTCTTTACCTGAAGTCATGGCAGACCGCGATCAATTGATTCAAGTCATGCTGAATATTTGCGCCAATGCAGTACAAGCCATGACCGAACATCCCGATTTCTTTACCGAGCATCGACCTGAATTGATTTTAAGAACTCGTATTCAACGCTTGGTTACCATTAATGGTGTGCTGAATCGTTCTACCGTACGTGTTGATATTGAAGATAACGGCCCAGGCGTACCTGAAGACATTTTAGAATCCGTGTTTTATCCATTGGTGACTGGACGCGCAAACGGTACAGGACTTGGTTTGAGCATCGCACAAAATATTATGCATCAACATAACGGAATGATTGAATGCCAATCCATTCCAGGAAAAACAATATTTAGCTTATATTTACCTTGGGAGGCGAGTCATGTCGCGAAATAAAATTTGGGTGATTGATGATGACCGTGCAATGCGCTGGGTACTGGAAAAAACTTTTAGAGAAGAAGGTTTTGAAGTCACCAGTTTTGAAGAAGCACAGTCTGCACTAGATGAGTTAAACCAAGATGCACCCGATGTAATTTTGACCGACATTCGCATGCCTGGAATTGATGGTTTAACTTTTCTTGGCAAAGTCAAAGTCAGTTATCCCGACTTGCCTGTGATTATTATGACTGCGCACTCCGATTTAGAATCGGCAGTATCTAGCTATCAAACAGGTGCATTTGAATACCTACCCAAGCCTTTTGATATTGATGAAGCACTTGCTTTAGTCAATCGTGCAATTTTGCATATCACCAAACTACAACAGCAAGAATCTGCAAAATCGACAGTGCAGCCAATTCAATCGACAGAAATTATTGGTGAATCGCCTGCCATGCAGGAAGTGTTTCGTGCGATTGGTCGTTTATCGCAATCACACATTACTGTGCTCATTAATGGTGAATCAGGTACAGGCAAAGAGTTGGTGGCGCATGCACTGCATCGCCACTCACCGCGTAGCAGCAAACCATTTATTGCGCTGAATATGGCAGCCATTCCGAAAGATTTGATTGAAACCGAACTTTTTGGACATGAAAAAGGTGCATTTACAGGTGCCAATACACAACGTCAGGGACGCTTTGAACAAGCCAACGGCGGCACCTTGTTTTTAGATGAAATTGGTGATATGCCTTTTGAAACCCAAACCCGCTTATTGCGCGTCTTGGCAGATGGTGAATTTTATCGGGTTGGTGGACATATTGCTGTCAAAGTGGATGTACGGATTGTCGCAGCAACACATCAGGATTTGGAAAAACTGGTACAAGATGGACGCTTCCGTGAAGACTTATATCATCGCCTGAACGTCATTCGGATTCATATTCCTAAACTGGCGCATCGCAGTGAAGATATTCCAATGTTGGCACAGCACTTTTTGGCACGTGCAGGCAAAGAATTAGGCGTGAGTCCAAAAATATTGCGTCCTGAAACAGTCGAATATATGCAGCAATTGCCGTGGCAAGGTAACGTGCGCCAATTGGAAAACACTTGTCGCTGGCTTACCGTGATGATTACAGGACGTGAGGTCTATCCTGAAGATTTACCAACCGAACTCAAGCAAATTCCAATTGAAAAATTAGCCGAACATTCTGCGCTTCATGTGGCAGATCGGGTATCTATGCAGCATTGGGATGAATTACTTGGGCAATGGGCAGTACAAAAGTTAAAAAATGGCGAGATGAAACTTCTGGATATCGCCATTCCAATGTTTGAACGCACCTTAATTAATGCTGCACTGCAACAAACCCGTGGACGTAAACGTCATGCCGCTGAATTATTGGGTTGGGGACGTAATACTTTGACGCGAAAACTCAAAGAATTAGGAATGGACAGTGCCGATGATGAAATAGAAGAAGATATGGAGAGCTAAACGCAGAAAAAATATCTAATCCATCAAAATATAGGGAAATTCAGCTTTTGAATTTCCCTATTTTTATATCTTAGACTCTCTAAGTTAAGTGCAATTAAGCCGCGGTAAATCCAACATAGCGAGATAAACCTTGCACGCCTAAATCCGTTTTATAAATCAAATATTGCGGATAACGACTTGAAGTCAGTTCTTGCCACATATCCAACTGATCATCATGTGCATGAATTTCATCGACACTGCGTGGCATACTTTGTTCAAATACATCTGAGGCATATTCAAAACCCAAATCCATTGCGACAAACAAAGTATGCTCGCAAGGCTGAATATATTGTTCTTCTGCCCAATCAATAACAGCATGTTGGCAATGTGGGCAAAGCAAATTTTCAGTCGCAGGCGTATTCAGTTCAATGAGTTGATATGGCATAGAGCAGCATCACCAATAGTAAAATAGATAAACATAAAATCTGTTTGCATCATAACAAGCAATTTCTATATTTTGCGCTAAGCACGGCTTATAATTATAGAATTTTTTTTAATTATACTTATGGCAACTCTAGAAAATGCAATTACACTTGCAGTACAACAACATACAGGGCAGCTAGATAAAGGCGGTCAGCCTTATATTTTGCATCCCTTACGTGTAATGTTGCAATTACAACAGCCCGATCAGCAAATTGTCGCTGTACTGCACGACATTCTTGAAGATACCCACACCACAGCACAAGACCTGCAAAATTTAGGATTTCAAACGCATATTATTCAAGCAATTCAGGCTCTCACCAAACTGCCGCATGAAACTCGTGTTCAAGCGGCTATGCGTACTGCACAAAACCCGCTTGCCTGTGCTGTAAAAATTGCAGATGTGCAAGACAACATGAATTTAACGCGGATTCCCAATCCTACAGCACGTGATTTAGCCCGTTTAGAAGAATACCGACAAGTTTTAGAGATTCTGCAAAAAGCACAGCAATAAAGCACAATTAAAGATTGACAACATGCAACGATGCCACTTTAATTTAAGTATTGTTGCATAAATGGAATTTAGTCATGCTTACAGATTTGGATGATTTTTATTGTTTTGCCCAAGTGGTCGAACATGGTGGATTTAGTGCAGCAGAACGCGCCACCGATATTCCAAAATCCAAACTTAGCCGACGCGTACACAACCTAGAAGAACGCTTAGGTGTGCGTTTAATTCAGCGCAGCTCACGTCATTTTGCGGTCACAGAAATTGGTATGAATGTGTATCGGCATGCGCAAGTAATGATGAATGCTGCCCAAGCCGCGCACGACTTGGTCGATCACCTAAGTATTCAACCGCGTGGTGTAATTAAAGTCAGCTTACCTGTTTCAATTGCACAAAATGAAATTGCCAAAATCTTGCCTGAGTTTTTGAAAGCCTACCCTGAAATTAAAGTACAGCTAATTGTCAGCAACCGTCGTGTCGATATCGTCAACGAAGGGATCGACATTGCCCTGCGTGTCCGCTCAAATTTAGATGATGATCCAAGTTTGGTGATTCGCAAATTCAGCAACATCGAACAACATCTATTTGCCAGTCAGGCTTATTTGAATGAATTTGGCGATTTGAAAAAACCTGAAGATTTAAGTCATCATAAAATTTTAAGCATGTCGGATGAGCATTTAGATCAATACATGGTTGTGCATGATCAACAACAGCAACCGAAAAAAATTAAGGTCAACCCTACAGTCATGGGTTCAGATTTAATGATGCTAGCGCAATTGGCACGACAAAATTGTGGCATTGTGTTGTTGCCTGACACGATTGTTGAAGATTATGTTGCATCGGGTGAATTGGTTCGTGTTTTACCCGACTGGCACGCACCGCATGGTATTTTCCATGCCGTCTATCCATCACGCCGTGGTTTATTACCTGCTGTACGTGTATTTATCGACTATTTGGTCGAAAAGCTAACCATTCGTTAGCACATAGGATCTTTTGATTTCAGATACGAAACAGCAAAAAAAAAAGCTTATCTAAGACAGATAAGCTTTGAAAACTACAATCTAAAATAAGAAAGCTAAAACTAAAATAAGAAAGCTAAAACAAAGAAACTACAGCAAGTATCTTTGACTTCAATTATAGCGATTGTTCATTTTTTAACAAATAGTTTAAAACTAAAGTCTAAGATGTTTTATCTATCAGTCTTAACCTGAAAGCATTCGTGCATTAAATTTCAGGATAACTCCCCGTACCTTCTGGCCACGGCGATAACACTTCAAAGCCTGTATCAGTCACAGCAACCATGTGTTCCCATTGTGCAGAAAGTGATTTATCTGTCGTCACCACCGTCCAGCCATCTTTCAGTTCTTTCACACGCGCTTTGCCCGCATTCACCATTGGCTCAATGGTAAATACCATGCCTTTTTTAAGCACCAAGCCTTGTCCAGGCTGACCATAATGCAGCACACTTGGTTGTTCGTGATACACCTGCCCAATACCATGTCCGCAATATTCACGCACAATGCTAAACCCTTCACGATGCGCCACACTTTGAATGGCATAGCCAATATCGCCCAAAGTCGCGCCCGGTTTCACCGCATGAATCCCTGCGCGCATCGCCTCATAAGTGGTATCGACCAGTTTTTTCGCTTCTGGTTTCACCTGACCCACATAGTACATACGACTGGTATCACCATAAAAACCATCTTTAATCACTGCCACATCAATATTAATAATGTCGCCATCTTTTAAAATGGTTTTGGATGATGGAATACCATGACAGACCACTTCATTGGGTGAAATACAGGTGGTTTTGGTATAACCGTGATAGCCCACATTGGCAGGAATGACTTTTAAGGTATTTACAATATAATCGTGACACAAATCATCTAAGTATTCTGTCGTGACTCCGGGTTTGACATGCTCGCCAATCATCTGCAACACCTGAGCAGCCAAACGCCCCGAAATGCGTAATTTCTCAATATCTTGCTCTGATTTAATGCTGACTTTAAGGGCGCGCATGATGAACTCCTGACCTGAAGCCTGAGATTATAGCCGTTATTTAAAACCTACTCAAACCTACTCAATGTGGGTTTGATGTTTAATTCCTACTTCACCATCAAGAACCTAAAACATTTGCTTTAGGGATTACCTCAATTCCATAGGCTGTCACGGTGTAACTCACCGCCTTAATCACCACTTATGCAGTGATTAAATCTTTATCCGCATATCGCAGGATATTAATTGATGCATTAACATCACGATTTTGGATGGTTTGGCAAACTAAGCACTTCCACTCTCGCGCAGAAAGTGTGAGAGATTGATTTAATTCACCACAGCACGAACACATTTTACTACTTGGGAAGAATCGACCAACCGAAAGTACCGATTTTCCATGCTGTTTGGCTTTATAAATCAACTGCCTTTTAAACTCATAAAAACCCATATCAGATATAGCTCTTGCGAGTTTACGATTCCTCAACATGCCTTTAACATTCAAATCTTCAATCGCAATCACATCAAAACGTGTTACCAAATCCGTTGTGACTTGATGAAGATTATTCTTGCGTAGACAGG
>NZ_VPBU01000014.1:0-86567 GCF_013418565.1 Acinetobacter sp. YH12135 | reverse complement strand
TAACGTCTGTGATTTTTTGGGGTTCTATCTGCGACTAAAGTGCCTTCCTCATCCCATCTTCTTAGGGTTTGGATGGAAACACCCAGTGTTTTAGCTGCAACGCCAATACTAACATATCTACTCATTTGTATATAATAATATAGAAATAGGTAGATTTCAACTAGCAGTTATTAACCCTATGAATTTGATGAATTACTGGCGCGAATTTATGCCCTGCTCAGACGTAGCGGCGCACAAAATCCTGTAAACGATACCGCACATATTTTAAGTTATGGCGATTTAGTCTTAGATACCGAACAACATTTGGCAAAATTCAAAGGTGAATATATCGAATTGTCGAATCGTGAATGGGCAATTTTAATGGCTTTGGTCAGCCACCCTAATAAAATTTTCTCTAAAAGTAATTTAGAAGATAAATTATATGATTTTGACAGTGAAGTCAGCAGCAACACCATTGAAGTCTATATTCACCATTTACGCGCCAAACTTGGCAAGGACTTTATTCGTACCATTCGTGGTTTGGGCTACCGTTTAGGGCAAATTTAATGCAATCCTACTCTTTGCAAAAACGTCTGATTGTTTATGTTTCTATCTTTAGTGTCATGTTGGGCTGCGTTTTGGTATTTGCAGCGTATCGAATTGCCCTAGAAGAAATGAATGAAATTTTAGATGCACAAATGCAAAGTTTGGCAGAACGCATTGCAGCGAACCATCCTGAACCTACACAGAGCCAAATCGATTTAAATCAGAGATATAGCGAAGAAGACTTATTTGTCGATATTTGGTCATATGACGATGCTACAACACAATTACACCCTCAAGATGTGTTGCTACAACCCGTAGAAAAACCAGGGTTTTATAATCATCAAACCGAAGTTGGACTGTGGCATACCTATATTTTGCCGCAAGAAACCCTACAGATTCAAATTAGCCAGCAAAACTCTGTGCGCCAATATTTAGCTTTAGAATTAGCGGCAAATATGTTTATTCCCTATGCAATATTTTTACCCTTTGCCCTTTTGGCTTTGGGTTGGCTGATTCGTCATAATTTTCAACCACTAAATAACTTTAAAAGCGAATTGGCACGTCGTAAAGCGCAGGATCTCAGCCCGATTCACATGTTGGATTATCCTGTCGAGCTTGCACCCACGATTCAGGAAATGAATCAGTTATTTACGCGAATTTCTGCCGCACAGCAGGAACAGCGCCAGTTCGTTGCCGATGCTGCACATGAATTACGTACCCCACTCACTGCACTCAATTTACAAGTACAAATTTTATTGCAGCAATTTCCACATAGTGATGCCCTCAATAATTTAAGCCAAGGGGTTTTGCGTTTACAGCATTTAGTCAATCAGTTATTAAGCTTAGCCAAGCAAGATGCCTCAGATAGTCTAATTGAAAACGATCAAACCCTATCTTTAAATCAAATGACCATTGCCTGTGTGGAACAGCTCATTCAATTGGCATTGCAAAAAGATATTGATTTAGGTGTCGAACAACGCCAAGAGTTGAATATTCATGGACAAAGTTCTGCTTTACTTCCATTATTTATAATTTAATTGATAATGCGATTAAATATACCCCCAAACAAGGCGTGATTAATGTGACTATTTTTCAGCAAGAACAACATGCAATTTTGCAAATTGAAGACAGTGGTGCAGGCATTGACCCCGCACTATTCAATCAAATTCGACAGCGTTTTTACCGTATTCATAACCATGCGGAAATTGGTAGTGGTTTAGGTTTATCTATTGTAGATAAAGCCACCCAACGCTTAGGTGCAAGTTTAGAGTTTTCTAAAAGTGCCAGTTTAGGTGGTTTATGTGTGCAGGTTAAATTTCCGATGCGTTAAGATCGGGTTTTAAGTTAGATTTTGAGTGTGCAATTTATGCGCCAAGAATGCATAGGCAACCACATTCAAACACCAAGTAATCCAGCCTGTCCAAAGATTATGACTAAAAAAATGTGCCCCGCGCATCATTTGCGCCCAGCCCATCCCCATGCCTAAAATACATGCTGCAATTAAGAAAAAATAAGCACGTTTAGGTTGAGCAACCCGATAAACAAAATATCCTACCAATAAAGCAAAACCACTTGAGGCATGCCCACCAGGAAAACAATGCCCTGCCGTTGCACTTAAATCCCACCAAACGCCATGCGCTGTGGCAATGCTCATATCCCACGGGCAAGCATGTGCCGACTGCGATTTAAGTATTGCAATCACACTGGTTGAAATCACCGCCATCCAAAAGAAATAGCCAAACTCCCAACGACGAGCACGTAATTTTTGAAATCTGAAAGACAGCAACCAAGCCAGCAAATAGCTCAGATATACTGCAATCAGGATATATTTGACATACCGATGATTTAATACAGCCAATGCCCAGTCTTGTCGAAGTGGAAATTCTGCATGAGCATCCACAAAGGGTTGAATGAGGTATAAATCTAGCCTGCCTGCAACGCTAAAGAAATTGAGCAATATCAGCAAACTCAGAAGGAGTAAAATTGCTTGAAGAAGTAAAAATTTTGAATGCTGATGCCGCATGAGGAATACTCAACTCACTATCTATTTTAAAGTCTGTTTTATGCTTGTTTTTTAAGGAATTAAGCAGAAATCAGGCATGCACCCCAAGTCAATGCGATAATTGCCAAAGCAACAAATTGCGCTGCACTGCCCATATCTTTGGCATTTTTAGACAAGGGATGTTGCTCAATTGAAACACGATCGACCACAGCTTCAATGGCTGAATTAATCAGTTCGACAATGATGGCAAGTAAACACACCACTATCATGATCACTTGTTCGACACGACTAACAGGCATGAAAAAACTGAGTGGAATCAGCAGTGAATTAATCAGAATGATTTGCCGAAATGCCGCTTCATTTTGAAAGGCGGCTTTAAACCCTGCCAAAGAATAGCTTGTGGCATTCAAAATCCTTTGTAAACCAGAAGTGCCTTTGTAAGGAGAGCGTGGAAGCATAGTGAATCTGATTTGAAATAAATCCGATGTTAAGTCACTTAGCTTAAAATTGGCTTAAATATAACCTTTTGAGACTATTAAATTAAATCTGTGTAATATGTAACATTATGAATGCCTATTGAATAATAAGACTCCATCTAAAGTAAGCTGTAAATACCATCAATTTCTTATTGTTGAATCTAAGGTTGTATCAATTGCTCGGCTTCAACTTGCTTAATATCAAAATCAGGACTTTCTTTGGCTTGAATAATTTGCACAGGAATAAAGCGCACTTGAACCACACTTGGTTTTCCAGGTGGGTCTTGTGCTAATTTTTGATTCAATGCAGAAATCTGTTGAGGTTTTGGCGCTATATCTCCACGCAAGACTACGCGAATTAAAGTCATCTCTTTACGCCGATCAAACTGCACCGTATCAATCAAATTATTATGTTGATTAAATTGACTTTCAATCAAGCTTTCTACCTGATGTTCATACATCTGTTTATTTAACATCATCATAAAGTTAAAGCTTAAATAGATACCCAGCGCAAAAAGTACTAAAAGACTCACGATATTTCTTTTAATAAATTCAATTACTGTGCTATTTACTTCTTCATCTGAACCGCGTCTAAAACCTGCTGCCCATAACACCAGTGAAGAACTAATTTGAATAGCAACAATATTGGTCAGTGCCAACAGCAGAGCATTTGCTGCATGTTTCCATTCCAGATGCGCAATTAATATGCCACTTGCAACCAGCGGCGGTACCAAAGCAGTCGCAACTGCAACGCCAACAACAGCCACAGACAGACGTGGTGAAACGGCTGCAAATGCCCCTGCTGCACCACCCGCAAGTGCAATCATTAAATCCATAATGGTAGGCTGAGTTCTAGACAGAATTTCATGGGTGATAGGTAAGTTAATATTGATAAGACCTAAAATGATGCCAATACTGACAATCATCGACACACCTAAAACTAAGGTTTTAAATGCTGTTTTAAAAAACAACCATCGATTATCAATAAATGCTAAAGCTATACCTGAAATAGGGCCTAGCATCATCGCAACCAGCATTGCACCAATCACCACTGCGGCTGAATTTGACAATAAACCATAGCCCGCAATAATCGCTGCCAAAGCATTCATTATAAAAAAGGTTTTGCTTGGTAAGGCATCCGCTTGAATGTTCAACCGTACTTGTTTATGATCAATTTTTTTAGAATTTTCGCGCTCCGCCTGTTTGTATTTCAGCTTTTCTTTCAAAAGTTCATATTTTTCTTGTTCAGGACTGTCTTCAACCACTATCGTTGGATCTTGATCTTTTTCCAAAGCATACCTCCGTGTCAGCTAAAGAAGAATCTTTCCAAATCCTCATACGGCCGTAGACTTTGTGCAATTACGCCCATCATGTTTAGCTTCATACAATTTATTATCTGCAAGTTTCAGTACATCAGAAACATCTTCTGCATCTCGAGGCCAAAAAGCGATGCCAACAGAGATGGTGATTTGACCCATCTGATTAATCGTAGTTTCCTGCATGGTTTTTCTAAGCCGCTCTGCAGCTTTATACACCACATTTGCATCTGCAGTCGTCATTAAAACTAGAAATTCTTCACCGCCACTACGACAGCAAACATCCTGTTCCCTAAAATTAGTTAGCATTATTTGCGCGAGCGTTTTAAGTACCACATCACCTTGATCATGCCCATACTGATCATTAATTTGCTTAAAAAAATCTATATCAATGGCTAATACTGCAAATTCGGTACGAGTCTCTAGCAGTTCATTTAAAAATAATTGCATACCACGACGGTTATATAAACCTGTTAATGGGTCCGTATTGACACGATGTTTTAACTCCGCAATCCGATCACTAAAGGTTTCCGAACTCATTAATAATGAGGTTCTAAACTTTAAAACCTCGAAATACCACGGATCAACTTCTTTAATTTTATTTTCAATGTCCGCATGATTGAGCATACTTGCCATACGTGCCAAGCGGTTCAAAGGTGAAGAAATAAAGCTTGAGATATACCAAATCAATAAAAAAATAAAAAAGTAAAAAATGAAGATTCCAATCGATACTTTAAAAATCAGCGTATTAGCTTGTGCAAGTAAATCATCTGTGGGCTGCTGAGAAACTACAATCCAATTTACACTTGGAATATGTGCAAAACCCGCCAAATTATCTATACCTAAACTATTCTTTAAACGAATTGATCCCTTTGTATTCTTATTAATATAATCCAAACCTGTATTATTGATAATTTTTTCACCAATTCGCTTTTTATCTGGATGAAAAATAATACGATTATGTTGATCAATCACATACATATAACTTTTTTTATAATCATACTGAGTATTGAGCATGGTATTAATCAAGTTCTGCTCCTGTAAATAAATCGTACCACTGATTAAGCCTAAATATTGATGTGTTTTATTATAAATAGGTTGTGACATCATGACGATTAAATTATTACTTATAGACCAATAGGGAGATGAAATATAAGTTTTCTTTTTTTCAATAGATCCATCAATACCAATGGTACTATAAGCCTGATTAAAATTAAGTTTTAATGTATTAGGTGCATAAGCTAAAATATGTTTATTCTGCTCTACCAATAAAACACTATTAAAATTATTCGATTGATTTTTTAAGCGTTTTACTTCTTCTTTTCTAACTTGTGTATTATAAAATTTTTTTTCTAATAAACGTGCACTATAATCCAACTCTTGCAGCATATCTGAAAAATGTTGATTGGCACTGGTGGCAATTTTTTCTGCATATTTTTCATTGATCGAAAGTGAATTTTGAATTAATTGTTGTTTAATTACATAATTTAAAATAAAAATACTTACGACAAATAAGCCTGATACACTTAAAATTGTGGAAATTAAAATAAGTTTACGCAGATCCAATCCAAGTCGTAGTAAAAAATGTTTCAACAGTTCCTACCCCAAAAATTCAAAAACTGTGACAATTGCCAACTTTAACACATAATTTTACAACTCAATCACATAATTTTAAAGCAATATAGTTGAATTTTTGATGTTCAATTCAACAAATTGGATAATTCGCTTGTTGCTGACCACAAACTAAATCAGAAATATATCCTCTAAATACAATTTCTACCACACACTTCCTAAGAATGCACCGACTAATAACAAATAAAGACAACTTGAATTTTTTCGTTCTTATTTTTTGCTGAAAACCTTGTCTATTCGATAAACTTTTAGGGTCAATTACTCATAAAATTACAAAAAATAAATATTTATTCCATGCTTTAAATTTATCCTATCCACCTAATAAATAAATTGTTTTCTCTTATGTTTAAGACACTTTTCACTATAAGCAGTTGCTCACTTTTAACAGCATGTATTGTAGTTGACGGAACAGCATCGGGGCAGATTCCCAATATCGTCATTCAACCTCAAATTCCAGCAAGTACACCTGTAGAACGTCCTGCACAACAAACCATTTATATGCCAACACCTATGCCTTATCCTGCACAAACATGGCAACAAAAAGTCAAAATTAAAACCTATGATGGTCGCTGCGTAGATTTTAGTCGCAGTAATCAACGTTCCATTCAGACTTCACATTGTCATGATGGTACCAATCAGCATTTTATTTTCCATCCTGATCAAAGCATTACCGTGCAAGGTAAATGTCTAGATGTAGCAGGAAAACAGAAACATGATGGTGCTGAAGTAATTGCTTATACCTGTAATGGACAAAGTAACCAAAAATGGTATCTCGATGGTCAGCGTATTCGTAGTGCAGATACAGGCAAATGTTTAGATATTTATAATGGAAAAATGAAAATGTATAGCTGCAATCAAAATCGTGGGCAGAAATTTAGTTTTATTGCCTTATAAAAAAGAATCACTAATTCCCTCAGCCTAGCCTGCTCTTTTGAAGATGAGGGAATTAGCGAATGATAATTTAAAAAATTATAAAAATTTTACTTTAAATACGATTAATTAAGGATGCTGACTAAACAAATCAAAAATCACTTTTCTTAACCACTGATGACTGGTTTGGTGATGACAAGACGTATGCCAATATTGTCGTACAGGATAGGTTGGAAAATTCAAAGGCGCACTCACTACTTGTAAATTCCCGCGTGCCAATAACACCTCACTTAAATAATAAGGCACTGTCGCAATCATATCGGTTTCTTGCACAATTAAACCGACCCCTAAATAACTTGGGATACTCATTAGAATATTACGTCTTAAACCACGATTGCTTAATTCATTTTCAATATGGTAGTGACCTATACTGGTATCTACATCGACATGCGATTCACGAATATAAGCTTCAACATCTAAACTTTTTTCACAAATACGTGGATGATCTTTACGACTAATCACCACATAATATTGTAAAAATAATTGCTGCTGATAAAAACCCTGCTCTAACTCAGGTAAAAAACCAATCGCAAAATCAATTTCACCATTTGCCATTTGATAACTGGTTTCACGGGTAATAGGACGAATTTTAATCCGCACTGAAGGTGCATATTTTTTTAAAAACTTGGTCAGTTTTGGCAATAAAACCAAATGCGAAACATCGGTCATTGCCAAGGTAAATAATTGATCGGAATGTGTCGGATCAAAATCGACTTTAAAATTATTGACCGTTTCAATTTTATTAATAATTTCACTAATCGGTGAAAAAATCTGTTTCGCCAACTCTGTAGGCAACATTTCATTGCCAACCCTTAAAAATAATGGGTCATTAAAATGCTGACGAATTTTATTTAAACAGTTACTAACCGCAGGCTGACTCATGCCCAATGCATCTGCTGCTGCAGACACATTTTTTAATTTATATACATAGTAAAAAATCTGTAGCAGTTTGCTATCTAACTTAAACATATCCATCTTTCCTTAGAATCAGTTTCACTGCTCAGTTTTCATCCTTATTTAACGCCAAGCTTTTAATTTAGAGCTATGCCCAATGCCCACATTAAAACAATTGGTCGGATCCAATTTTTGATAATGCTGCTTTAAGGCAGGCTTCGCCACATATAAATGCCCAACATTATGCTCTGCAGGATACTCTGCCCCACGTGCATCAAGCAATGACCACATTTGATGTTCCATCGCCAACGGGTCTACGCCTTTTTTAATAATATAGTCCTGATGAAAGACATGACATAAAAAATGACCATAATACAACTTATGTATAATCGCCTGCTCCAACTCTTCGGGCAAGGTTTCAACCCATTGCTGATCATTACGTCTTAACGCAATATCTAAAGCAACAATGTCTTCCACTTCATTTCGATGTGTATCACGATAACGAATTGCAGCACCTGCCACTGCAAAGCGATGCAGAAAAGCCTTGCGGCCTTCATCTTCATTACATAGAAAAAAACCGCCGGAATTGCGCGTGATAAAATAATCCATTAAAAACTGCTGTACTGCCGCAACATCTTGCTGCTCAATGCGCAAAATTAAATGATGTTCATACAAATCACGAAATTGGTTCATGCGTTCTGGTAAATGATTTGGCAGTAGTTTCGTGAACATTTGCAAAACTTTATCCGACAATCCACGCATGCCCCAACGGGTTAGAAAACCATCAACTTTATCTTTCATGGCAAAAGCTGCAGGTACTTTACTGGTGCCAAACTTCTCGATAAACAAGAAGCTGTCTTTGCCATATTCTGCACCAATGTCATAGGCATCTCGATGAATATACTCGCCAGCAATCGGTACACGCGGCAAATCACGTAATAAAAAACGGCGAATCGCGGTTAAATCATCCTGCTGATTGCTGCCGATATAAAACACCTGACTCGGAATTTTCTCAAATGTATCCAAACGCACTGCAAACACACAGACTTTACCTGCCGAACCCGAAGCTTCAAACAAACGGCTCGGGTCGGCATTAAACCGTGCAGGCGTATCGGCATCGACTTGGGCAACATCATGCACGTAACGCTGATCTGAAGCACAACAATGTTCCGAATATTCAATATCTTCAGGGCGATATTGTTGTTGCTCAAGTTTGGTTAAAATTTCTTCTGGCGAGTTCCCTAAATTCACCCCCAAATGATTGATGAGTTGCAACTCGCCCAGTGCATCGACTTGTGCATATAAGGCCAACTCAGTATAGGCAGGACCACGTCTGACCAATGCACCACCTGAATTATTACATACCCCGCCCAACACTGAAGCGCCAATACAAGATGAACCAATGACTGAGTGTGGCTCACGCTGATGCGGCGCCAATTGCTGTTCCAAAGCATCCAATGTTGCACCAGGCAAGCAAATCACTTGCTTGGCATCGTTGATGAGCTGAATACCTTTTAAACGTTGGGTGTTGATCAAAATTACAGGACGATCATAGTCATCACCAAAAGGGGTAGAACCACCCGTGAGTCCAGTATTGGCGGCTTGCATAATAATAATGCAATCTGCTGCCACAGCCACTTGTAACACTTGCCACTGCTGCAATAAAGAACCTGGCGTGACCACCGCAAAAACCTGTCCTTCGCCAAAACGTCGCCCTTGACGATATAAACGAGTATCTGATTCATGGGTCAATACATGCGCTTTTCCCACAATATCGACCAAGTTTTTGAGGGTTGCTGCAGCATCAAATTGTGTTGCAGAAGAAATTGTCTGTGGCATAGTGTACAAGTCCTGAAACAAGGTGAAAAATACAATTAAGCGATTCAGCCAAATGCATCGGTTGATGGATTGATCGCTCCTGTTGGCAGTTTAGCCTTTCAGTTCACGCTCAAGTTGTACCAAGCAATCTGAGTTAATCGCTTGAATGTTTTTAGCACCCGTTAAGGTCATTGCGACTCGCATTTCTTTATCAATCAATTCGAGTAAATTACTCACACCCGCCCCACCTGCTGCACCTAGTGCATAAATAAAGGCACGTCCGAGCATACAAGTATCCGCACCCATCGCCAACATGCGCACCACATCTAGGCCATTACGAATACCTGAATCCACTAGAATTTTTAGATCTCCTTTTACTGCATCGGCTATTGGCGGTAAAGCACGTGCAGTCGAGAGCACACCATCTAACTGACGACCACCGTGATTGGACACCACAATTCCATCAGCCCCAAAACGAACAGCATCCTTAGCATCTTCTGGGTCTAAAATGCCTTTAATGACCATTGGGCCATCCCAGAATTCACGAATCCACTCCAAGTCTTTCCATGAAATAGATGGGTCAAAGTTATTGCCTAACCAGCCAATATAATCTTCAAGTCCTGTTGGTTTGCCTAAGTATTTAGAGATATTGCCCAAGTCATGCGGACGACCTTGTAAGCCAACATCCCATGCCCAGTTTGGATGCATCACTGCCTGCATATAGCGGCGCATAGCAGCATTTGGACCACTCATGCCCGAATGTGCATCCCGATAACGTGCGCCAGGCACAGGCATATCTACTGTAAAGACCAAAGTTGAACAGCCTGCTGCTTTAGCACGTTCCAAAGCATTACGCATAAAACCACGGTCACGCAATACATATAATTGAAACCACATTGGCCGTGAAATGGCAGGCACCACTTCTTCAATTGGGCATACCGACACGGTAGATAAAGTAAACGGAATGCCTTTTTTGTCAGCTGCAACTGCAGCCTGCACTTCACCACGGCGCGCATACATGCCCGTTAAACCCACAGGTGCCAAAGCCACAGGCATTGACAAGGTTTCATTAAATAAGGTGGTTTCTAAACTCAAAGCCGACATGTCATTCAAAACACGTTGGCGCAAGGCAATCTGTGAAAGGTCTTCCACATTTCTTTTTAGCGTTTGTTCCGCGTACGCACCTCCATCAATATAGTGAAATAAAAATGGCGGTAAACGGCGTTTCGCTGCTTCGCGGTAATCATTCGCAGAAGAAATAATCATG
The DNA here is from genome assembly GCF_013418565.1 of Acinetobacter sp. YH12135. Taxonomy (NCBI): domain Bacteria; kingdom Pseudomonadati; phylum Pseudomonadota; class Gammaproteobacteria; order Moraxellales; family Moraxellaceae; genus Acinetobacter; species Acinetobacter sp. YH12135. The sequence continues at coordinate 75,707 of NZ_VPBU01000014.1, read as the reverse complement.
GCGCTATCCTGTTTAATCGACTCGCACGCTGACGACGCGCATCTTCCTCGTCTATCATGCGTACTTGTTGAACTACAAATTCAATATGTCCACACACTGCCGAACGGGCAGCTTCTGGATCCTGGCGTTCAATTGCATCCATCACTTGAAAGTGTTGATCGTGCAACTGATCGAAACGGTGGGCTTCGGTATAGACTTTGCGTCTGCCCAAAACTACGTTGTATTGCAACAAATCAAATAAGCCACGCATCATTTGAATGAGCACCAAATTGTGCGATGCTTCGGCAATTGCCAAATGAAACTTGGCATCGGCAATTGCTGCCTGATCGTCATCACCTAAAATTTGAAAATGGGCGATTTGCTCATAACAGGCACGGATGTTTTTCAAATCCTCAGCAGTTGCCCGCTGTGCGGCATACCATGCCGTACCACCTTCAAGCACCATTCGAGCTTCCTGCACATCAAAACGATAAGCAGGGTCTTCATCAATCAGGTTACTTAAAGGCTGCACAATTTGATATTGCGACCAATTGGTGGGTAGCTGTTGCAAAAAAGTACCCGCTCCAACTTTGCTGACCAGCATGCCCTGACTGGTCAATTGCTGAATAGCCTCACGCAAAGAGGAACGGGAAACCCCGAGTTGTTCACATAACTTTCTTTCGGCAGGCAATCGGTCTCCGACTTGCATCTGATTTTTTTCAACCAGTGTGCGCAGGTCTTGAACAACTTTGTCGGAAACTTTCATGCGGCTATCCTCTTGTGCATGTGGTTATGGAATCATCCATGGGAACACATAAGCTTGTAGAGTGATAATAATACCGATCATTACGGTGAACGTGATACTGTGTTTCACGGTAAAGCGGAATAAATCCGATTCTTTACCGACTAAACCAACAGCCGCACAGGCAATTGCAATAGATTGCGGTGAAATCATTTTGCCTGTTACCCCACCACTGGTATTGGCAGCAACCAACAGAACTTCTGGTACACCAATTTGCTGTGCGGTTGTGGCTTGCAAGGCAGCAAACAAGGCGTTGGCTGAAGTATCTGAACCTGTCAAGAACACCCCAATCCAGCCTAAAAATGGCGAGAAGAATGTGAAAGCATTGCCTGTGTGTGACAAAGCCAGTGCCAAAGTCGCAGACATGCCTGAATAATTGGCAATAAAAGCAAAAGCCAACACCATCCCAATCGAATAAATTGGTGTTTTTAGCTCATTGATGGTTTCTGCAAAAGTTTTAACAGCTTCGCGCGGTTTCATTTTTAAGTAAATGATGGTGATGACAGCCGCAATCATAATTGCAGTCCCTGTTGCACTCAGCCAATCGAACTTAAAGATTGCATCGTAGTCTTTAACTTCAGCAACCACAGGCGGCATTTTTTGCACCAATTGATGTAAAAATGGCACTTTGATGGAAATTACCCAGTCATGCATTGCCCCATCTTTTGCAAATAAATCTTTGAACGGTTTAATACTCCAAATGGTGACCATCACCGTTAACACTGCAAAAGGTGACCATGCTTTAACAATCTGCCCGATGCTGTATTTTTGCTGTTGTTCTGCAACTAAGTTGGCATCCACTTTGGTGTCTGCATCGCTAAAACGGAAAATGTGTTTTGGCTGCCAGAATTTAAATAAGACCGTTAAACTAATCAAAGAGGCAATTGCGGCTGTAATGTCAGGTAACTCAGGTCCAACAAAGTTAGAGGTCAAGTATTGTGCAATCGCAAAAGCACCACCACCCACCAACACTGCAGGCCAAGTTTCTTTCACACCGCGCCAGCCATCCATAATTGCCATAATCCAGAACAGCACAATAGGCACCATAAATGGCAACTGACGCCCAACCATCTGGCTAATTTCCATGGTTTCTACACCCGAAACCTGACCCGCCACAATAATTGGAATCCCCATTGCGCCAAACGCAACAGGTGCGGTGTTCACAATCAAACATAAACCCGCAGCGTATAAAGGTTTAAAACCCAAACCCACCAACAAAGCAGCAGTAATTGCCACTGGCGCCCCAAAGCCCGCTGCACCTTCTAAAAATGTGCCAAACGCGAAGCCCACTAGTAGCATCTGGAGACGCTGATCTTCTGTAATTGACAGAATAGATGAGCGAATAATGTTAAACTGCCCTGTTTTTACAGAGATTTTATATAAAAATAATGCGCCAATAATAATCCATGCGATTGGCCATAAACCGTAGAAAAAGCCATAGATCAATGAAGCAAAAGCCATTGGTGCAGGCATGCCATAGGCAAATAACGACACTAATAACGCCAAAATAACCGTAATTGTTCCCGCAACACTTCCTTTTAAGCGAAATACAGCCAATGCCAGAAAGAAAAAGATAATCGGGATTAATGCAATAAGACTCGAAATCCAAATATTTGCCATTGGATCGTAGATCTGTTGCCAATGTTGAAGCATTGTCATCTCCTTGAAATGCTCACTCAAACGTAAACATAGGTCTAAGCATATAGATAAAATTCTAATTTTGGTCTGACCAATATTAAGATAAAAATCAAAATACTCTTAACATTTGCAACAAATAATAGTTTTATACAAATAAATGTCAATATTGGTTGGATTGTTTATTCATATGGTCATACCAATTTAAATAAAGATGATCTTTGTTCGCAGCATAAAAAATACGGTGAAGAAAAATTTAAACTTTGTTTTTTCTGTAGTTTTTAAGAGGAAGGAAAAACCAAATTTATTCGGCACAGCCTTATACAACTTTCGTCTAATACAGTAAAATACGTGTGCTTTCTTCTAAGATGAATTGAACGCTTGATCAAAGGAATCATGGATAAATTCAGCTCAAGTGGCCGCTATTCGGCTTAAAAACATGTGGATTAAAAGAATTTTTTAGACAAAAAAATAACGCCATTATTGACTGCAACAATGGCGTCATCGTGTATTTATAACAGCAACTCACACCTTACTGTGGCTTAACCTGTCACCACGTTCAGGCGCTTTAAACGCGAAATATGCAAATCAATTTGCCCTGCAATTTCAGGTAAAATTTGCTTTAAAAACTGGCTATAGTTCATTGCATCTTCTGCTCTTAATACGCCTGCTTGTACCAATTGTTCCTGCTGTAGCAACATACTTTGTACACGGTTTAAATCAGGCTTTTGCCCTTGGCTTAAACCTGTACTAATTTGCTTAAAGCCTAAATACAACTGATCACGTTGCTGGATTAATTGCTGCATTTCAACTGCAGATACCGCAGCACGCTCTAGCATAGCGTTTGTTTCCAGTACATTTTCAGATTCATCTGAATATAGACTTTGCGTTGTTTCTATCTCTGTGGAAGCCGTGTTCGGTTTCACCCACACTGTTTCCGAAACAGTCTTATTCGGTGGTTGAAATACATACACCACGGTAAACAACACCGCGACCGCCAAAACAAAAAAGCCAATACCGAGCCATCGAGTCCCATTCATGTGCATGCTCCATAAGCAAACCATCCTAAAATGCGCTCAATTCAAATATCGTCTTGAGCGCCTTAGCATGCTTTGCCTGTTATGATCGGCCTAAAAATTACGGCGTCGACCAATCGCTTGGTGCATAACCCAAACGCACTCGCTGTGGGTGATTCCCCACTGGCACACTGCGGACTTTTTCTCCCGTAGCAAAGTCAATCACCGTTACCACATCGGTTTCACTTTCTGAAATCACACAGCTTTTTCCATCTGGGCTACGGGTTGCCCAATATGGTTTACCTGCAGGAATCAGTTTGCCTGCTTTTAAACTCTGACGGTCTACAATGGTCGCGTAATCATCCATCGTGCCTGCCACACAGAGTTTTTCGCCATCTGCGCTGATGGATAAACCATGATGACGTGAATCATTTACCCATTTGCTGCGGTCTTTTGGAATTGTACTGCTGCCCGGTAATTGTCCAATACGCGTGACTTTATCGGTTTTTAAGTCGTATTCCACCAAACCATTAAAAAATGAAACCTGCGCATAAAGTTTGCTTTCATCTTTACTTAGCACCATAGGACGCACTGAGTTGGATAAATCTTTACGTCCAAAGGCATCTAACGCAGGTCGGAAATCAATTTTTTTCAGAACTTTATAATTGTTGGCATCGGCAATGGTAATAAAGCGCTTACCTTTGGTAAAATCTTGCCACTGTGCATCCATCGAAGTTTCTACGTTACCAATCGCAGAGTTTAAGATTTTCGTTCCACCTGCAAAGTAAATATTTTCGTGCGGCTTATCCCCTGTTGCAAAACGCCCCAATTCTTTACCTGTATGAATATCTAAAACATGCACCACATTACCTGACGATGCCGACACAGCAACACGTTGTCCATCTGGTGAAACCGCCATGTGGTCTGCGCGGAAACCTTCGACTGGCGTACGCCAATTAATTTTGCCCGTTTTAATGTTGATGGATACCACATCGGCAAAACTTGGACGTGAAGCCACAATCGACTGTCCATCTGGCGTGGAATACATATCATCCACCAACTGGTCATTGCCCTCACCTGCAGTTTGTTGAATGTAAGTGTAGGCAATCAATTTCACTGGATTTAAATGAATTTCTAATAAACGCTCTTTGCGGTCAGGAATCATATTGACCACACCCACTTTGCCAAAGTCTTGTGAAGGGTGAATCACCGTCACTGTGCCATCCCAGTTATTGCCGACAAAAAAGACTTGTTGGGTATTCGGTGGCTGCGGTAAATAGGTCGAATCTGCATAACTTTGTGCGCTGACACAACTTCCTAAAGCCAGCACGCCTTGAAGTAGATGTTTAAACACCTTGTTGGAATAATTCATGTTCTTGTTCTCCCTGAACAGCAAAATGAAAGTGTTGTTTTTGTTTTGGCTTGTGTTTTTACATATTTGTTGTTTTTAACTGAAGCCTGCCTAATCCATCTTGAAGCGATCTTGAAGATTGTTGGCGTGGCATTGATTGGGCAATAGCATAAGAGTTTTTGTAATTTTGCGTCTAGGGTTCGAGCTAGACTATCCGATAGCAGGTCAATTTTCAGATAAACAGAAATACAGCATCACATCCTGTTAAAATGCCAAGTATGATAAAAGCTTGTTTTTGTCGATGAAATGACAGTAATCCCATACCCATTCAAGCATTTAAACTCAAGAATATAAGGATGTGCCGAGATGCAGTTGTTGGAACTTAAAACCTTGCGTAAACAGCTTCGACAACAGCGCAGAGCGGTCACGCGCACCCAACAGCAACACGCACAGCAAGCTGTTTTGCAGCGGCTAATACGACTGCCAAAATTTCAGTACGCAAAAAAAGTGGGTATGTATTTACATGCTTTTGGTGAAATTCATACACACCGCATCATTGAATATTGCTTCGCGCATAGCAAACAAGTGTATTTGCCCATGATTTGCAATATGAATCAACACTTGGTGTGGGTACAAATCACCCCACAACAATATCGTCAGCGTCGCTTTGCCCATCATCGTTTGGGGATGCAAGAACCAAGAACAAGTCGCGGAAAACACATCTCCCATTTAGATTTAGTCTTGATGCCCTTATTGGCTTGCGATACGCATGGCACCCGCATTGGAATGGGCGGTGGTTATTATGACCGCACTTTAGCCTCTGCCCCGCAGCATCCTTATCGCTTAGGGATTGCACATGATTTTCAGCTAATTCATACACGCTTGCCACGTGAAAATTGGGATCAACCTGTAGATGCCTTACTAACTCCACAACATTTTTTACAGTTTAAACGCACCTTGAAACGCTAAATTGATCATTTTGACTGAATAGATCAATTTAAAATCACATATTTAGCTACTTTTTAAACAATTTGTGTTGACCTGCCCTTGTATTTTAAAAAATACCCATCACTATTAAAAAAATGGCAACACCGTTGTCACTCATTAGGAGTGCCCATGTCTGAAATTATTATGAATCAAGAAACCTTAGAGCCTCAGGTTCCAAGTGTATTACCGCTTTTAGCGCTACGTGATGTGGTGGTTTATCCACACATGCAAATCGCGCTATTTGTAGGTCGTGAAAAATCGATCAATGCAGTTGATGTGGCTCGTAACAGTGACAATCTAGTATTTGTAGTTGCGCAAAAAGATTCGCTTACAGAAGAAATTGATCACGACAATTTATATCAATACGGTACTGTCGCGAAGATTGTGCAAGTTGTGAATCACGAAAATGATGAAAACTGTATCAAAGTTCTGATTGAAGGCTTATACCGCGCCAAACTCGAAAAAATTATTGATGAAGACGCGTATTTGACTGCAGAACACAGCTTGAGCCCAATGACTGTTGCGATGGATGAAAATACCCAAGCAACACGTTTGCAAGAATTACGTGCCTTATTTGCGCAATATGCAGAAGCAAAATTACGCAATGCACGTGAACTGATTGCTGCTGCCAATAAAATTGAAGATTTATTGCAGTTGTTGTTCTTTGTTGCAACCCGTGTGCCATTGAATATTGATGTCAAACAAAAATTCCTTGAGCACGATGAGTTTGAAGCTCACTTGACCGAGTTAATGACTTATTTATTGCAACAGTCTGAAGAACAGCAGATTGAGCAAACCTTGCATGACTCTGTTAAACGCCAGATGGAAAAAAATCAGCGTGAATACTTCTTGAATGAGAAGATGAAAGTCATTCAACGCGAACTGTCCGATATGAACGGCGGTGCGGAAGATGATGTCGCTGAAATTGAAAAACGTCTGGCCGAAGCAGACTTGCCAGAACATGTCCGCAAAAAAGCAGAAGCTGAGTTCCGTAAGCTAAAAGCCATGCAACCTGCATCTAGCGAAGCGGCTGTGGTACGTAACTATCTGGAAGTAATTTTAGATACGCCATGGAACAAAGCCAGCAAAGTCAGCATTAACTTGGCGAAAGCACAAGAAATTTTAGATGCCGACCATTACGGTTTAGATGAAGTCAAAGACCGTATTGTGGAATACCTTGCTGTGCAGTCGCGCGTGAAAAAACTCAAAGGTCCAATTCTGTGCTTAGTCGGTCCTCCGGGTGTAGGTAAAACCTCACTGGGTGAATCGGTTGCAAAAGCCACTGGACGTGAGTTCGTGCGCATGGCGCTAGGCGGCGTACGTGATGAAGCGGAAATTCGCGGTCACCGCCGTACCTATATTGGTGCGATGCCGGGTAAAATTGTGCAGTCATTGACTAAAGTTGGTGTGAAGAACCCACTGTTCTTGCTCGATGAAATTGACAAAATGGCACAGGATTACCGTGGCGACCCTGCATCTGCTTTGTTAGAAGTACTTGATCCATCACAAAACAACAAGTTTAATGATCACTATTTAGATCTAGACTTAGACTTGTCTGAAGTGATGTTCATTTGTACTGCCAACAGCATGAATATTCCAGAAGCTCTGTTAGATCGTATGGAAGTAATTCGTCTACCGGGTTATACCGAAGATGAAAAAGTGAATATTGCAGAACGCTATCTTGTCCCTAAAGCCATCAAAAATAATGGCTTGCGTGCTAAAGAATTGACGGTTCATGAAGAAGCGATTCGTGACATTGTGCAGCGCTATACACGTGAAGCAGGTGTGCGTAGTCTGGAACGTGAAGTGTCAAAAATTGCCCGTAAGGTGGTGAAAGAAGCAGTCAGCAAAAAAGCCAAAAACCTACAGGTAGATGTGACTTCACAAAACTTGCCTGACTACCTTGGTCCACACAAATTTGACTATGGTATGGCAGAAGAAGAAGCCGAAGTGGGTCGTGTAAATGGCTTGGCTTGGACTTCAGTGGGTGGTGAATTACTCACCATTGAAGTGGCAACCATGAAAGGCAAAGGTAATTTCATCACCACAGGTTCATTGGGTGATGTGATGCAAGAGTCAATCAAAGCCGCGATGACCGTTGTGCGTACCCGTGCCGACAGTTTAGGCATTGAAGCCAATGTATTTGCCGAAACCGATGTACACGTACACTTGCCAGAAGGTGCAACACCTAAAGATGGTCCATCTGCAGGTTTGGCATTGACTACGGCATTGGTATCTGCATTTACAGATATTCCAATTCGTCCTGATATTGCCATGACAGGCGAAACCAGCTTACGTGGTCGTGCAATGCGCATTGGTGGCTTGAAAGAGAAACTTCTTGCGGCACATCGTGGTGGTATCAAACTGGTATTTATCCCACAGGAAAACGTGCGTGACTTGTCTGAAATTCCAGACAATGTCAAAGAAGGTTTGGAAATCAAGGCTGTGAAAAGCATTGATGAAATCTTGCCTTTGGCACTGACCAGTATGCCTAAGCCTTTAACCAAGGCACCGATTGTGAAGCCAGTAGCAGCAGGCAAAGCCGCACGTCATTAAGCAAGTTACTCTGCTTTAAGCATAGAACATCTCAAAAGAGCACTTCGGTGCTCTTTTGTCGTATTTAGATTCTGGATTTAAAATAATTGAATAATTTTTTAATTATTTTTAAAATGGATAGTCTGTTTTTAATTCAATTTCCTTGAAAAAATAGGCAAACCATCCACATATATAAATTTAAGATACATCGCGCTGTATGTTTCTTGTTTGGTCTATTTAGACCGATAAATTGATCAGACGCTTTTGATTGAAGCGTGCTTCATGGTCTGGTCATCCATATCTCCAGGTGGATGACCTTTTAACCGCAGTCCTATTTCTATTCAGGGCTGCGTTCTTTATGCGCTGCGATCAATCATCAAGGTGATAAAATCTGTGCAACCAAGCCATTCACGACATGTGCCATTTTTTCAAAATTTACTGTTTTTAAAGTATCACCTGTGGTGTGGCGAAGTGAGCTGCGATAACTGCCCGTATCGGTAATTAAAATAGCTGGAATATCATATTTCCAATAATTTAAATGATCTGAAAAATCTATACCCTTGATGAAAGTCGGTGCCACCACGCGCTCACATTGCAACTGGTTCAAACGCTGCATCGTATTGCAATAGCTTGCACTCATTTCACGTGATTGCATATTGCTCAATGCCACAATAAAATTGCCATGACTTGGGTAAATCCACTTTAAACCGATTGGGTAATTTTGCACCAAATTTTTATCGTAATAACCAATCATATCCAGCACATACACCGCACGGATTTTTTCCTTTTCAGCCTGCACAGATTTGGCATGTATAAAACTGCCCATCGACTCGGTTTTAAAAAATGGTGGCTCTGCCAAGGTATAAAAAACAAATTCAACATTTTGACTAAGTTTATTCTTTTCCTGCGCCAAAATTCGTGCTGTTTCGATTACACCTGCAACGCCAGAAGCGTTGTCATTTGCCCCCTGCTGCTGCCCATAAACATCGTAATGCGCACCAAAAATCGTTTTTTGCGCAGCACCGATATTCAATTTGCACACCACATTGCGGTAGCTTTGCTGATTGACCACATAATTTTGAAATTGACACGGAATTCCAAATACTCGCATTTGTTCCCGAATCCATGCCGAAACCCGATTCAGTTCAATCACATTTTTATAATGACGATACTGTTCGGAATTACCCAAACCCTGCTGCCCAATCACTTGCTGCATATAGACTTGCAAATTGTTTGGTTCTGCCCATTGAGCCTCAGGCACAGCAAATGTAGCAGTGGTCATCAATCCCATACCCGCGCCCAATATCCATGAATATAACTGCTGACTTTGAAACGCGCGCATGCTGATAATTCCAAGACAAAAAAGACCAATAAGATTGCTGAGTATTAAAGCAACAGCCTGTTGGCAAATTCAATTGCAAATTGTGTCGTTACACAGCGCTTGTGTTGAATCATGGTTATAATGCGAGATTCTGATTGATCGCTACATGAACTCGCCTATGAAAATTCGCATTCTGACCATTGGACAAAAAATGCCTGCTTGGGTGCTGACTGGTTTTGAAGATTATTTCAAACGGATTCAGCCTTTTGTGCAGACTCAAATTGTCGAACTGCCAATGGCGAAACGTGGCAAAAATGATTCTGAGGCCGATATTCTAAAATATCGCCAAATTGAAGGTGATAGCATTTTAAATGCCATGAAAAACAATGAGCTGTTAATTGCCTTGGAAGTGGGCGGCAAAGAGTTCAGCACCGAAAAACTTGCAGAAACCATGAAAGGCTGGATGCTAGAAGGCAATGATGTCGTGCTTGCGATTGGTGGACCAGATGGTCACTCTGAAGCAGTACGTAAAGCAGCAGCATGGCATTGGTCATTATCCAAACTAACTTTGCCACACCCTTTAGTTCGCGTGATGCTGATTGAGCAGCTATACCGTGCTATGAGCATCAACCACAACCATCCTTATCATCGTGCAGGTTAAATCAACTTATTCAATTTGTACGTTGAGTTATCAAAATATCTTCAACTCAAACGACGTTGCAAAGCTGCAACATAGCGTTGAACAAAAGTACATTTCGCTATACACACTTTTTTGCGATGCTGTAGAACAGCAGGCTTTAGGGATCTAGGCATGAACTTACAGACATTACCCGGTTTATTTATCTCACATGGTTCGCCCATGTTGGCACTCAATCCTGAACAGGTCGGGCCTGCACTCAGCCGTTTAAGTGAAAATTTGCCAACACCGCAAGCCATTGTGGTGATGTCGGCGCATTGGGAAAGTAATGCACTGGAGGTCAACACAGGTATTCGCCCTGAAACATGGCATGACTTCCGTGGTTTTCCTGAAGCCTTGTACGCCCTGCGCTACCCTGCACCTGGATTACCTGAACTGGCAGAAGATATTTTGCAGCGTTTGGCTGATGCGGGCTTTGCTGCCCATGCCAACAGCACACGCCCGCATGATCATGGCGTATGGATGCCATTACTACACATGTATCCCGATGCCAATATTCCAGTGATTACCATTTCTTTGCCCATGAATATGAGCGCCGAACAGATTTATCACATTGGGCAAAGTTTAGCGCCATTACGTGAACAGCAAATTTTACTGATTGGCTCAGGCAGTATCACCCATAACTTACGTGAATTATCATGGAATACACCCAATGCGGCTGTGCCTGAATGGGCATCTAGTTTCCGTAATCGTGTGGTGCAGCATTTAAGTCATCGCAATTATGATGCAGTACTAGATTGGCAACAATTGCCACATGTAGCACGTAATCACCCAACCCTAGAACACTTTGCACCGCTTTTTTTTGCAATGGGTACGGGAGATCGATTTAACATTGTACATAGCAGCTTTAGCATGGGTTCACTCGGTATGGATATTTATCGTTTTGACTAACCGATAGCTCCGCTTATTTAAAATCTGACTTTTTAATTTGGATACATTTTGTTAGCAAAAGCTACGATTTGTATCCATATTTTTTGTTAATCTCTTGATTATAATCACGTTGAAACTTTAGCACATAGAATATAAACAAATGAAATTCAGTATTTTTGCGCTTGCCCTGCTCCCTTTGGCTTTAACTGCATGTCAATCTTCACATCTTCCTGCCACTTCAGGAGATCCGGCTATTTCTACTCTATCCACCACATTAAAAACGCCTACACAAATTTTGCCCGCTTATACCTGGGAACTTGATCGTGGGCTGCAACGCCCGATTGTTCTGAGCTTTGATCAACGAGGCAGACTAAGTGTAGCTTCTGGCTGTAATGGCCTTGGCACGAGCTGGACTGTTAAAGATAATACCCTGAGTACGGGTGACATGATGGGCACCATGATGGCATGTGATGCACCATTAATGGAACAGGAACGTTTTATCAGCCAGCTTCTGCAAAAGCGTAATATTCCGTTTAGTCTGGATCTAAATGATGCCAATCAGCCAAAACTGAGTATTACTGCAGCTGATGGTCAAAAATATGTCTTTACCGGAAAAATGACACCGGAAACCAAATACCAAGGTCAGGCAGAAACCATTTTCCTGGAAGTTTCGTCACAGACTAAAGCCTGTACGGGTGTAGCTCAGCAAACCTGCTTACAGGTGAAAGAAATCAAATATGATGAAAAAGGCTTAAAGACTCAGGTCGATAAAGACTGGACTTTATTTTACGATCAGATCGAAGGTTTTCAGCATTCATCGAATGAGCGTCAGATTATTCGGGTAAAACGTTATGAAATTAAAAATCCGGCAGCTGACCAGTCTAAATATGCCTATGTATTCGACATGACCGTAGAGCGTGAAGCAGTCAAAGGCACTCTATAACGATAAAATCGCAATATAAAAAAACCGAGGCATTCACCTCGGTTTTTTTTCAAGCTTAAACTCAGTCAGACTTAGAATACGCCTTGAGAAAGCATTGCATCAGCAACTTTTACGAAGCCAGCGATGTTTGCGCCGTCTACATAGTTCACGGTACCGTCTTCTTTCGTACCGAATTTTACGCAGTTGCGGTGAATTTCTTTCATGATTGCGTGTAAGCGCTCATCAACTTCTTCGAAAGTCCAGCCTAAACGCAATGCGTTTTGAGACATTTCCAGACCAGAAGTTGCTACACCACCGGCGTTAGATGCTTTACCTGGCGCATAAAGAATTTTCGCTTCAACGAATTTCTCAACCGCTTCAAGTGTAGAAGGCATGTTCGCACCTTCAGCAACACAGATTACGCCGTTTGCAAGAAGCGCTGCTGCATCATTCGCATCAAGTTCGTTTTGAGTCGCACATGGAAGCGCGATATCACATTTAATACCCCAAGGACGTTGACCTTCAAGGTATTCAAAACCGTGCTTAGACGCAAATTCAGAAATACGACCACGTTTTACGTTTTTAAGTTCCATCACTTCAGCAAGTAATTCTGGCGTGAAACCTTCTTTCACGTACACAGTACCATTCGAGTCAGAAAGTGAAACTACTTTCGCACCCAAGTACATTGCTTTGTCTGCAGCAAATTGTGCAACGTTGCCTGAACCAGAAATCGCAACGACTTTATCTTTAAAGCAATCGCCACGAGTCTTGAGCATTTCCTCAGCGAAATACACAGTACCGTAACCTGTAGCTTCTGGACGCGCCAAAGAACCACCGAAAGACAAGCCTTTACCTGTGAATACACATGAAGTGTCATTGCTGAGCTTCTTCATCATACCCGCCATGTAACCCACTTCACGACCGCCTACACCAATATCACCCGCAGGAATATCCGTGTTAGAACCTAAATGACGATATAACTCGATCATTAAGGCTTGGCAGAAACGCATAATTTCGCCTTCAGACTTACCTTTAGGGTCAAAGTCTGAACCACCTTTACCACCGCCCATTGGCAATGTGGTCAAAGCATTTTTAAAGGTTTGTTCAAAACCTAAGAATTTTAAAATTGAAAGGTTCACTGATGGGTGGAAACGCATACCACCTTTAAATGGACCAATTGCTGAGTTGTACTGTACACGGAATGCACGGTTTACGTGGGTTTGACCTTGGTCATCTACCCAAGAAACGCGGAACTGAATTGCACGCTCAGGCTCAACCAAACGCTCAAGCAAACCATGTGCTGCATATTGAGGGTTCTTTTCAATGAACGGCCAAAGGCTGGTCATTACTTCTTCTACAGCTTGTAGAAACTCTGGTTGATGTGCATCACGTGTTTTAACGTAATCTAGGAATTCGTTAAGGCTGTTGTATTTCAACGCTTAATCCTCAGCAGAAAATGGATCAAAATTGGTCAAAATTTCAATCAATGATATATTTTGGCGCAAAATATTAAATATCTTTTGTTAACAATCTACAATAGTTTTTTTCAAAAAACTTTAAAACATTTGTATTTTCATAAATTTAACTTATTTTTTAGCGTGTTAAGCCTATAAGTTAATGTAACAAATTAATTCATAGTTTTGAGCATTTTTGCCCAAAAAGCTAGCAATTGTTGTTCTTAATTTGCGCACAAGCCTAAAAGCAAAAATCGTGCTAAAATCATCGACCTAGAATTTCCCCCTAGCCTTATCTTCCGTTTTTCTGCTGCTGTTTAAAGTGGCATTGGTTTGTCCATGAATTCGCAAATTGCTCTGATTCAAAATATTGATGCGCTACTCCCTCAAACTCAATGTGGCTTATGTGGTCACCGTGATGGCTGTTTACCCTACGCCAAAGCGATTGCAGAAGGCGAAGCGGCCAATAAATGCGTACCCGGTGGACAACCTGTTGCAGATGCACTAGCAAACTTACTGCAACGCCCTGTATTGACCGCAGAAGCCAGTGTTTGGCCTGTGCAGGCAGATGGACGCCCACAGCGTATGAAAGCGCTAATTCGTGAAGATGAGTGCATTGGTTGTACCAAATGTATTAATGCCTGCCCTGTCGATGCCATTTTAGGCTCAGGCAAACTCATGCACAGCATTTTGACTGATTTATGTACTGGCTGTGAATTGTGTATCCCACCTTGCCCTGTCGATTGCATTGACTTGGTAGAAGATACACAACCCCTGCTTTCTGATAGCGCACGAGTGGCAGAACAGAATGATTTACGCCAACGCTACTACGCCCACATACAACGTGAAGAACAACGTCGTCTGCACCGTAAAGGCCCTGTGGTACGTGCAGAAATTGATACCGAACTGTTTGCTCAATTTTCTGCACAAGCCGATGCTGCTGTGCCTGTGATTGAATTGCCTGTGCAAAAAAATGAACAGATTTCCACTGCCGATGCACAAACCACCATCGAACTGGCAAAATTACGCACACAAATTAAAAAACTCGAAAAACAACTCAGTGTGCGTGACGATGAGAAAAAACGGCTATTACTAACCAATTTACAACAACAGTTACGTGAATTAGGAGCATAAACATGCCCGAAAGAAATACACGTCTGACCAATAAAGCGGTCAAAACAACGGCTGCCAAAAGCACCACGCTCAAAGAAAAGCCGTCTAAAAATATGACCAAAAAGCAAATTCAGACTTTTTTTGAGCGCTTACGTGACCAACGTCCAAATCCGACCACTGAACTGAATTTTTCCAATCCATTTGAATTGCTGATAGCGGTGACCTTATCTGCACAAGCGACCGATGTCAGCGTCAATAAAGCCACCGACAAACTGTTTCCTGTTGCCAATACTCCCGAAGCGATTTATGCCTTAGGTGTGGAAGGTTTAAAAGAATATATTAAAACCATCGGGCTGTATAATTCCAAAGCAGAAAATGTCATTAAAACCTGCAAAATTCTCATCGAAAAACACGGCAGCATCGTGCCTGATAATCGTGCCGATTTAGAAGCCTTGCCCGGCGTGGGACGCAAAACGGCCAATGTAGTGTTAAATACCGCATTTGGACAGCCTACTATGGCGGTCGATACGCATATTTTCCGCTTAGGTAACCGTACAGGTTTAGCTGTAGGTAAAAATGTTTTAGAAGTCGAACACCGTTTGATTAAAGTCATTCCTAAAGAATTTTTAATTGACTCGCATCACTGGCTAATTTTACATGGCCGTTATTGTTGTATTGCGCGTAAGCCTAAATGCGCTGAATGTGTGGTGTCAGATGTGTGTAACTGGCCTGATCGCTTTGAATTTGGTGCACATCGTCATACTACGCTGCATGAAATTCATCACGCGCCCATATCTAAGTAAGTGCTTCGGTAGAGTTTTGCAAAGTGATCTAAGCTTATTGATGACAAGCTAGATCATCAAAGCAATGTGGATTATCCAAAATCGTGTGGATAACTGTGCAATCTATGCACAAGATTGTGCAGAGATGATTTATTTATCCTGAGAATCTTCAGACTGACGTTGTTGTTCTTGCTGTTGTTTAAGTTTCGGATGCAATTGATAGTGCTTACCTGATTTTTTTTCAGCCGAATTCTGAGCTTGTGTGTTGCGCAATAACTTATAGCTCACAAAAACAAGAAAGCCTAAAACGGCAATACTTGCCAATAACATGATGATCACAGCAGCATGTTGCAAAGCACTCTCCCAAACTGACACAAATAAAAAGAGCCCTAATATGAATCAGGACTCTTTTAAAGTCAAAACAAGCTGCCTGTTTAAGCGATTTTATTTTCTTTTAAACAGGCTTGGTCTAAAACCTAGACTTATTTTGCTTGGTCTAAAATAGCAAACAAATCTGCTTGAACTTCTTCAATTGGACGAAGACCATTCAATTTGTTATAGCTTGGTGCATTTTCACCAGAAGCAGCACGACCTTGATAGAAGCCAACCAATTGCTCAGTTTCTGAGTGATACGCTTTTAAACGCTTACGAATGGTTTCTTCTTGGTCATCTGGACGTTGAACCAAATCTTCGCCAGTTTCGTCATCTTTACCTTCCACTTTTGGTGGATTGTAAACAAGGTGATAAATACGACCAGATGCAGGGTGCTGACGACGACCAGACAAACGTTGTACGATTTCTTCGTCTGCAACATCAATTTCAATCACGTGGTCGATATTGATGCCTTCGCTTTCCAAGGCTTCAGCTTGTGGAATAGTGCGAGGGAAACCATCAAAAATACAACCATTCACGCAATCTGGCTGCGCAATACGCTCTTTCACTAAGCCAATGATCAGTTCATCAGATACCAAACCGCCACCGTCCATGACGCTTTTGGCTTGTAGACCTAATTCAGTACCTTCACGAATTGCAGCACGGAGCATATCACCGGTTGAAATTTGTGGGATATTGTAGCGCTTACAGATCAACTGAGCTTGTGTACCTTTACCTGCTCCAGGTGGTCCGAGTAAGATAATGCGCATAAAAAAACATCCTCATTTTAACAATGTATTTGACACTCGTTGCATATCAGAGCCATCGCCCTTTACGCAGCCAGCATCCTCTTATAAGAAAGCGACAAACAAATGTATTAAACCAGCAATAAAACCAGTTACACCACCCAAGACAATTAAAATCCACTCATCTTCCTGAAAGGCAGGACGCAAGAGATTCTGGAATTCTTTTGGCGTCAGTTCACGAATACGATCTCTGAACATTTGATAAATTTTCTGTGCACGGCTCGCATTAAAGGCAGGGTCGCATACAGGCACCATCGTAATTTCAATCGAACGATCAATCAAGTCAGTCTTGAGTTTGGCATACTCTTTTGGCCCCAAAGACAACTGTAAAGAGGTACGAACCAATGGTGTTTCCATAATTTCGTTGATGTGGCGTTTGACAATACGGCGGGTTTTGTCTTTTTTACTGCCATACATCATTTCAGTCATAATCGATTTTAACGTAATCAGATCTTCTGTGACTACCGTTGCAAACACATCCGAGACTTCTTCTTGGCGTTTCATGAACGCACCCTGAATATTATAAGTCCCAATGCGTGGAATCACTGGCTTAATCCATGGAAATTGACGATTTTCAGTCAATTTAAAGAACTGCGGATATTTCACGTAATGTGGTTCGACTGGGTTAAATACCATCCAAATCGCAATCCAGTTGGTCAAGAAGCCCCAAATTGCCGCCCAAAATGGAACCGTCCAGTGCCATGGTACAAGAAACCAAACAATCATTTGGAAAATACCAAAGAACATCCCAATCAATGCACTGATATGCCAAATAAAGTTAATTTCTTTTTGACCGACTTTTAGGAACATACGCACCATTAAGCGGCGATCACCTTCCATTTGGCTGACCACCATTTCACGCATATCCACCAAGGATTCAACATTCAAGGTCAGTTCAGTCACCAATTCACGCAGCACACCTGGCAATTGTTTATGCGCCTGTGCGTAAATACGGCGTTTAATCGAATACGGTAGGTTTTCCCAAAGCACAGCATTGCGGTCTAACATGACCTCATCAATTAAGTGCTCAAGTTCAAAACCCACTTGCTCACCAATAATACGCGCCATATCGTCAGGGTCCATAGCATTGAGAAACTCACGCAATGAACCTAATTTTGACAATGTGTTATCGGTAATGATGCCTGAAATACGCCCTGCTTTACGCGGTACAATCCCCTGCCATCCCACAGGAATAGGCCCAAGGTGAAAGCCCCAAAAGCTAATTGGATAGAACACCATTTTTAGTGCCATCCACACGTGCGCCCAAGTCACAAAAGCAGTCACAGGAATAATACTGAGCACGGCCCAAAAATCTGGACGATTCAAAAAGGTTTGCCACAACTGATTGACGTACTCAAGCATGCATTTTTTCCATATTTAGTTCTAATTACAAGATTCTAAAGTAGTTAAAAGTCACTATTCTGACTACAAACCCATACTGAGCGTATAGGAAAATTGTAGTCTAGGCTCAGTTTCCGCAATCACTCGCCCTTGTCGATCTTCCAATTTTTCACCTGCGCCAATGCCAACACTAAAGCTACTGATGCGTTCAGGGCTCAGTAATACATAAGCCAGATCAATGCCTGCACCTAAACGCGCTTTTTCTTCACCATCCACCCATTTAGATTCTAGGTGTCCTGCGTAAGCGCCAATATAATAACCATTTTTGTCTTTACCTGTGAGGTGGTATGGGTAACGAAAACCTGTTTGCCCACCGACTTCATGGTCACCATTTAAAAAAGCCCCCGCTTTTAGATAGGCAATGCCATAAGGATTGACCCATTCACCATTCAAATGCAGTAATTTTTGGGTAATACCCGCCCCTACATTCCAGGTTTTTGCGCTATCTGCGCTAATTTTTGCTTCAGGTAAAAAAGTAGTGTTCCCAGCAAAGCTAAAACTTGAAAAGGCAAGTAATGCCACGAAAGAATAGACTTTTGTCATTATTGTCACCAGTGTCCATTTGTTTTAATTTTAAAAACAGTCCTGTTTTCGTGTTTTGACTCTAGCAGAATTGTCAGGATTCTTATATACAGCAAATTACAATTTTGATGTCGCTAAAGTCAAAAATTAAGATTGCGCCCATCTTCTAGGTTAAATCGGGCAATTCAGTCAAACATGGTTACTCAAAATTGCCAATAGATGCGTTAGAATAGTCCAAATTCGTTCTCCCTCATTTTTGTTAAGCCAATTTTTGTATGAAACAACACTATCCGTTAAAAAATGCTCAGCAAGAGAAGCGTATTTTTCGCAATCGCATCTTTTTTTCGGTGGGTGTTGTGGTTTTTTTCTTGCTGCTGTTGGTGGCTCGTTATGCCTTTTTACAAATTAGCGGCTACGATGAATTTGCGACTGCATCAGATAAAAACCGAATTCGGCTACAACCACTCGCACCTGCACGTGGTTATATTTATGACCGCAATGGTGTGTTATTGGCAGATAACTACCCTGTGTTCTCAGCCACTTTAAGCCGTGCAGATGTTGAAGATATTGACGATACCATTGCGCGACTGACACCTGTTTTACAACTGACAGAAGAAGATATCGATCGCTTTAAAAGTCGGATTAAAACTTCACGTAAAACTGAACGTGTATCGATCAAGCTGAATTTAAATGAATCGGATATTGCCCGTTTTAGTGAAGTTAAATTTCAATTCCCTGGGGTCAATATTGAAACCCAGATGACACGTTACTATCCGCATGGTGACTTATTTGCGCACGTGATTGGTTATGTCGGGCGCATTAACGACAAAGAACTGAAAGAAATTGACAAAGATGCTTATGCAGGCACCAACTTGATTGGCAAAATTGGGGTGGAGAAATCGTATGAGCACTTGCTACATGGCGTACCCGGCAACGAATCTGTAGAAGCCGATGCACATGGTAATGTGCTGCGCAATTTAGGACGTAAAGACCCTGTACGTGGCAATGATTTGTTTTTGTCATTGGATTATGGCTTGCAAGTGGTCGCCTCTGAACAACTGGCAGAACGCCGTGGTGCAATTGTGGCACTTGACCCACGTACAGGTGAAATTTTAGCTTTAGTCTCCAGTCCGAGTTTTAACCCTAACTTATTTGTCACAGGTATTAGCCATACCGACTACTCTGCCTTACGCGATAATTTAGATCAACCACTCTATAACCGTGCAGTACAAGGTGTTTATCCACCGGGTTCTACCATTAAGCCGATGTTTGGTTTAGGCGGTATTCATTATGGCTATGTCGACTGGAAAACCGCCATTCAGGATTATGGTTATTTCACTTTACCAGGCGACAGCCACCGTTTCCGTGACCATAAAAAAACTGGGCATGGCATTGTCGATATGCACAAAGCTCAAGTCGTGTCGTGTGATACCTACTTCTATGTATTGTCGTATCGCATGGGCATTGAAAAAATGAACGACTGGATGCGTCAATTTGGCTTTAGTGAAAAAACTGGGGTCGATTTACCAAGTGAAAGCACAGGACTCTACCCAAACCCGGACTGGAAAATGCGTACGCGCAAAGCCAAATGGATGAAAGGTGAAACAATTTCCGTCAGTATTGGTCAGGGTGCATTTACCTCGACACCATTGCAATTAGCAATGGCCACCGCCATCACCGCCAACAAAGGATTTAAAGTCACACCGCACGTGTTACGTGAAAGTCGTGGCGCGAAACCATTTAAAGTTCACAATGGTACCAACGGAAAAATTGACTTTAACGGCACAGAAGAAGACTGGATTAAAATGCGTGATGCCATGGTTGATGTGATTCAATCAGGTACAGGTAAAGGGATTAAAGGCGGCTTGCAATATTCAGTTGCAGGTAAAACAGGTACAGCACAGGTTAAAAGTATTGCGCAAGGTAAACGCTATAACGAAGCCTTATTGACCGACCGTCAGCTTGACCACGGTTTATTTGTTGGCTTCGCTCCTGCCGAAAACCCTGAAATCGCAATTGCCATCATTCTAGAAAATGGTCGCGGTGGTTCTGCAGCAACGGCTTTGGCGCGTCCAATTTTAGACTATTGGTTACTGAATAAAAATAAAAAGCCAATTCGTCCATCTGCCGCACAAGTGAGTGGTGGCTTAATGACTGCAGGTTTAAAACCAAGTGAATTGCCAAGTGGTGAAGTCCCTTCATCTACTGCACCAAATACGAATAACGTGAATAATCCGAATACAGCAACCAATCACCCTGCGCTCAACCCAAATCCTTCGCAAACTACTCCGAGTTCAGCTCCAACCAATCCACCTGCAACTGCGCCAACAGCAGTTGTACCCACTAACCCAATTGAGAGCGACTAAGCCATGAAAAATCAACTACGTATTATTGGTGGAGAATGGAAACGTCGTCAGTTGGCTTTTGCTTCAATTGAGGGATTACGCCCTACGCCCGACCGAGTGCGCGAAACCTTATTCAACTGGTTAATGTGGGATGTGCAAAACGCCAAAGTGTTAGACCTCTGTTCAGGTTCGGGCGCTTTAGCTTTTGAAGCCCTGTCTCGCGGTGCGGCACACGTGGTCATGATTGAGCCAAACCGTACACAAGCACAGTTTTTACAGCAAAATTTAGAATTATTACGCGTCAATAAAAGCAAAGCACAATTAAAAGTTTCTACCGCACAACATGCTTTGGCGACACTAAAAGATCAGTTTGATTTGGTATTTTTAGACCCGCCTTATAGTTTAGATTTATGGGAAGAATTGGCAGGGTTGGCTGATCCACTCATTGCGGCACAAGGTCTGATTTATGTTGAAGCAGATCGTGATTTAAACCTGTTAAAATTACCGCAGACTTGGCAAAAAGTTAAAGAGAGCAAAGCGGGAACTGTACGTGCGGGCTTATACCAAAAGATTGTTGTTTAAATTTTCTCCTTAAAAGATACGCGGTAATTTTATGACTATCGACACTTTTCAAGAGTCATCTATTAATGTAATATTATAACATTACATATTGTAGTATTTATCTTCATGAAAGTTCGTTCATCTTTAAAAAGTGCAAAATCGCGTGCCGATTGTCAAATTGTGAAACGTCGTGGCAAATTATTTGTGATTTGCAAATCCAATCCACGTTTTAAAGCAAGACAGGGATAATCCCCTGTCTTTTAGTTTTGATAGATTATTACACTGAAATAGTGTGCTTATTCTGAATAGTAACGTGTATCGACACTAAAACTTTCAGGAATTTTTGCTTGAACCTGCGCATAAAATGCCATGATTTCAGCCATATCTTTTTCAAAATCACCGGTTGGATGCACAATTTTTCCCACACCCGTTTTCTTTTTTGCGTAATCCATATACGCCAAAGCAATTGGCACACCTGCATTTAACGCAACATGATAAAAACCTGTTTTCCATTGTTCTTGACGCGCACGTGTGGCTTCAGGCGTCACCAACATCACCAATTTAGGATGGTTTTTAAATAAGTCCGTCATGAGCTGAACCATACTAGGTCGTGCTTCGCCTGGTGCTTTCGGACGACGGTCTATACCAATACCTCCCATTGCACGAACAAATGGCCCAAACGGCAATTTCATATAGCTGTCTTTAATGGTCAGGCGAACATTAACGCCCAAAGCTTTAAGCCCTAAACGTGCATATAACGCATCCCAATTACTGGTATGCGGTGCTGCAATCATCACATATTGGTCTAACTCCAACGGACAATGATTGTCGATTTCCCAACCCATTAAATTTAAGCTTCGCTCAGCTAACTTTTCAAACACAACCGCATACCCCAAATAAAGTGTGCGAATTTTAGCAAGCATCGACAAATACAAAAGTCTAAAACGACGAATAAATAAACAAATACTTTATAAATGTATAAAAATTTCCTGCACTCATCTTATTTTTGTCATTCCATGCAAAATCATACTGTTTATGCGCTTATTCATTGCTAGATTCAAGCAAGTTTAAAATGGTAAATATATAAATTTACGCACAGTTTGCTGAGTTTTTTACGGTCTAATCCGATGTAATCCTTGAAGTGAAACTTAAAACTTTAAAACATCGGGCTTGTTATGATTTGCTACAAATCTTCATTAAAAATAAGGCAAATTGGCTTTTCAGATACAAGGTGAAAGTTTAAGGTGGCAGCAAGACAAGTTTGAAGTTTAGAACATTTATGCTGAATCGTTATCCGATTGCACTCAGTACACTTAGCTTATTTTTAGTAGCTTGCGGATCAACTGATCCAAGCAGGGAATATCAATCCGCTTTGCCTTCTGAGCCACAAATTACGCCCAAAACTGAAGTTCAAAATTCAGCAACTTCATGGACAGGACAAGCTACAGGTAACTTTAGAGCCTTATTGCCTTGTGACAACTGTGAACAGCATGTGATTCATTTACGCCTGAATGATGATCAAACCTTTCAACTCAGCGACATTAAACGCTCGAAACAGCGCCAGCGCGAAAACCAAGTGGCGGGAACGATTCAAGCTGCTCAGGGCAACAATCAGCAAGACAAACAGAACCAACACCCATCGCAAAACACGGCAAATGAATGGTTGCTCAATACAGAAAATGGGCAAGCCTATGCACGTATTCAACTCACAGCTCACGGTCTTCAATTCAGCTTATACAATCAGAAAAATATACAAAATCAACAGAAAAATGAAACTCAGGTTTTCTTACATCCTGTAGAAAATATGCAAGTCAGTAATGCCCTGAAGCATGTCGATATTCAGGCTGAACACGTACAAAATGTTGAGGTCAAAGAATTAAACGACCCTGTGATGGCACACGATTATTTTCTGGCAATTCACAATCAATCTGATCAAGCATTACAATTACATGCCAATGACTTGGTTTTGGTCGATCAGCAATATCAAGAATATGCAGCCGTAGTCGATCCGCATTTTTTAGAACCAATTCCTGCACAACAAAAACAATGGATTAAGGTGTCTTTCCATTACCCTGCTTCTGTAGAGGCAGATGTGATCAAAATTAAATAGGTTACAGCTGCTGCATTTCATAAATGAAGGAACATCAATTTAAGGATGTTTCAAAGTTCTTTGACTATTTTAAATAGCCATAAAAAAACCCTGCATCAGCAGGGTTTTCTTTTAAACCATCAAGCGATTACGCGTTGAATTGGTTCATTGTGTTTTTAGCTTCGTCCGCTGCTTTAAGCGCGTTGTCACCAGAGAAAATTTCTTTGTGATCGTCACCGATGTCAGAACCAGCCATTGCTTGGTGTTTAACACAAGCGATACCACCGCGGATTTCTTTACGTTGTACGCCAGCAACATAAGCCAACATACCTTCAGAACCGAAGTAACCTTGAGCAAGCTCGTGAGTAGAAAGAGCAGCTGTGTGGTAAGTAGGCAGAGTAATCAAGTGGTGGAACACGCCTGCTTCACGAGAAGCGTCTGCTTGGAATGTACGTACTTTTTCGTCAGCTTCAGCAGCCAATTCAGAATCGTCGTACTCAGCGCTCATTAATTTAGCGCGGTCGTATGCAGATACGTCTTTACCTTCAGCAACCCAACGGTCGTACGCTTGTTGACGGAAGTTCAGTGTCCAGTTGAATGATGGAGAGTTGTTGTAAACAAGTTTCGCATTTGGCACAACTTCACGTACACGGTTAACCATGTGAGCGATTTCTTCTACGTTTGGAGTCGCAGTTTCGATCCAAAGAAGGTCAGCACCGTTTTGTAAGCTAGTTACACAGTCAAGTACAACGCGGTCAATTTGAGTGCCTTCACGGAACTGGTACAAGCCAGAAGCTAAACGCTTAGGACGGTGTAATTTACCATCACGCTTGATTAGGATTTCGTCTTCTTTCGCTTCAGAGATGTCAATTTCTTGAGTGTCTAAGTAGCTGATGTATTGAGAAGCGATGTCGCCTGGCTCTTTAACTACTGGGATTTTTTGAGTTAAGTCAGCGCCTTCAGAGTCAGTACGTGCAACGATGATACCGTCGTCAAGACCCATTTCTAAGAACGCATAACGTAACGCGTGGATTTTAGCGATGAAGTCTTCGTGTGGAACAGTTACTTTACCAGCTTGGTGACCACATTGTTTCGCGTCAGAAACTTGGTTTTCGATTTGAAGTGCACATGCACCCGCTTCGATCATTTTCTTAGCTAATAAGTAAGTTGCTTCTTCGTTACCGAAACCAGCGTCGATGTCCGCAATGATTGGCACAACGTGAGTTTCAAAGTTGTCGATTTGAGCAGTGATTTCAGCAGCTTTAGCAGTATCACCAGCGTCTTGTGCTTTTTTAAGTGCGCGGAACAAATCGTTTAATTCTTTCGCGTCAGCTTGACGTAAGAATGTGTAGATTTCTTCGATCAATGCAGGAACAGAAGTTTTTTCGTGCATAGATTGGTCAGGAAGTGGACCGAATTCTGAACGAAGTGCAGCAACCATCCAACCAGAAAGGTAGATATAACGGCGTTCAGTAGTACCGAAGTATTTTTTGTTCGCAATCATTTTTTGTTGCGCAACAAAACCGTGCCAGCAACCTAAAGATTGAGTGTATTTGCTTGAATCAGCATCATAAGCAGCCATATCACGACGCATAATCGCAGCTGTATATTTAGCAATATCTAAACCAGTTTTGAAACGGTTTTGCATTTGCATACGCGCAGCATCTTCAGGACTGATGTCTGCCCAAGTGTTGCCGAATTTTGCTTTTAATTCGCGGATTGCATCAATCGCTGTTTGGTATGTAGTCATGATATTGTACCCTGTAATATTATTTAGGATTTATCAATCGAAGGCTAAATCGCGCTTATGCTTGATTGCTCAGATTTAGAGCACTTCGTTACGATGAATACAGAGTAGAGTGACTGAATGAATTAATCCAATATTCTCGTGTAATTCTCGGTATTTTTTAAAAAAATGTATAGATCAAAGTCTTAATTCACAAAAACAATAAAAACACAACATATTGATTTTAAAAACTTTATTTAGAAAATCAATCAAATATCTTTGCTTACAAATTCATCTCTATGCCGATATTTTCTGCATTAGACTTAAGTCTTGCATTTCATAAAAAATGCTTGCATTGGCGATTTCTGCCATTTTTTAGCAAAATTTTGCTGCTTTTCAGCGCAATGTAAGTGCATAAGTTTCATACAAAATAGAATCTGCTATCAGTTCTGCCAATGCTTTTAAGTGTTTTTGCATTTAAGATTAAAAAGTATAGATGCAGTACTAGGCAACCTACATTTCTTTAGGAAATAATGATGGGGCTGGCTGTTTTTATTCAGATTTTTTGCTGTTTATCTCGTCGATTTTTTCATCATAATTTATACACAAGCCTTACGGCTTATGGCATAATTCCAATAATTTAGTGATTTTATTTTCGGTATTTATTTTATGAATCTGGAGCGGGTTGATCTTAATCTATTAATTTATCTTGACGTCTTACTTCGTGAAAAAAATGTAACCCGTGCTGCAGAACAATTGGGCGTTACCCAACCTGCGATGAGTAACATTTTACGTCGTTTGCGCAATTTATTTAATGATCCCCTGCTGATTCGTTCTTCTGAAGGCATGACGCCAACTGAACGTGCCTTAGAATTACAACCGCGTATCCGCGATGCCTTATCTGACCTTTCTATGATTTTGGAGCCGCGTACTGAGTTCCGCCCTTATACTTCAAATCGTGTATTTCGGATTATGACCTCCGATTACGCAGAAGCCACATTAGTCCCACGCTTGGTTAAAGCTTTACGCTCTGAAGCACCTAATGTGGTATTAGACTTTTTAACCCCGAGTGATGTGTCTTATCGCGACATGGAACAAGGTAAAGTCGATTTGGCGATTAACCGTTTTAATGAAATTCCACAAAGTTTCCATCAGGTTTTAGTTTGGCGTGATAGTTTTTCTTGCCTGCTCAATCACAAACACCCTGCTGCCAATAACCTGAATTTAAAAAGCTACTTAGATGCACAACATATTTGGGTTTCTAAAACAGGTATGGGCGTTGGTTTTGGTGTGAATCCAGAGAAACAAGCGGGACTGGGTTGGATTGATCAAGCTTTAGAGCGTATTGGACAAAAACGTAAAATTTCGGTGTTTACCCGTCATTATCAAATGCCTGCACTACTCGCGTCTAATGTAGATTTAGTCGCAACCTTACCTACACGTATTGCGCGCTTACAAGCCAAAAGCCAAAGTTTACTGATTAAAGACCCACCATTTTATATTCCAGAATTTGAATTAAAGATGGCATGGTGTCCGTTGTTACATCATCACCCTGCACACCGTTGGTTACGCCAATTGATTTTATATGTAGCGCGCCAAATGATTGAAGAAGAAAACCGTGAGTTTTTACTGAATAACTCTCAATTTTCAGCCTATTAATTAAAAATTCACTGAACTTATTGGCACAAACGCTTATACTCAGATGAGGAATATTTCGATATTCCTCATTGTTTAATCATGATTTAATAAAGATTCAAATTGTTATATTTAAAATAATATAATCCACAGGTGGATTCGTGAGCCTCTTCCAGAATATTGTTATTATCCTCATCCTCATTGTCGGAGCTGGTTTTTTATCGCTGACTGAAATTGCGTTGGCTGGTGCACGTAAAGTTAAACTGAAAATTCTAGCCGAATCAGGCGATGAACGTGCCCAAAAAGTTTTAGACCTACAAGAAAACTCAGCTGATTTTTTTGCTGCCTCACAAATTGGCTTAAACGCAGTTGCCATTTTAGGTGGTATTTTAGGTGAAGGCGCATTCCGTCCTTATTTTTACAACTTAGTTGTGCGCTTCTATCAAGGACCATGGGCTGAAACGCTTAGTTTTGCCTTGTCATTTACCTTAGTGACTTCGCTGTTTATTTTATTTGCCGACCTAATGCCTAAGCGTTTGGCAATGATCGCACCTGAAAAAATTGCGGTATCGGTGATTAATCCGATTCAAATTTTTATTCGGATATGCAAGCCTTTGGCATGGATGATTAATGCGATTGCCAACGTGCTGTTCCGTTTATTTAAAGTAAATACCACGCGCGAAGACAATATTACATTTGATGATATTTCTGCAGTCATGGATGCAGGCGCTCAAGCAGGTGTTTTACAAAAGCAGGAACATCACTTTATTGAAAACGTGTTTGAACTTGAAGAACGTAACGTGCCTTCGAGTATGACTACACGTGAAAATGTGGTGTTTTTTACCCTAAAGGAATCTGAAGCCAGTATTCGTCAAAAACTTGCAGAATATCCTTATTCCAAATTTTTGGTCTGTAGCGAAAATATTGATGATGTGATTGGTTATGTTGATGCCAAAGATATTTTGGTCAGAATCCTCAATAATCAATCTTTACTGCAACTGAATGAAAGCACCATCCGTAATGTATTGACCATTCCAGATACACTCACGCTGTCTGAAGTCTTAGATCGTTTCCGCTCGACCAAAGAAAAATTTGCCGTGGTGATTAATGAATATGCTTTGGTTGTGGGCGTGATTACCCTGTCTGATATTATGATTACTGTGATGGGCGATTGGGTAACACCTATTGAAGAAGATCAGCAAATCATTAAACGTGATAACAATTCTTGGCTGATTGATGGCAGTACACCAATTGAAGACATTAAACACGCGCTGCAAATTGATGAAATGCCAGATGATGAAAATTATGAAACCATTGCAGGTTTTATGATGTATAAGCTACGTAAAATCCCGCGTCCTGCCGATTCTGTACTTTTTGATGGTTATAAATTTGAAGTGGTCGATGTCGATCATTTTAAAATTGACCAACTTTTAGTAACACGAATTGTAGAAACACAGGAAATACAAAACAACACTGAAGCAGATGGATAGTGAAATTCACTGTATTCGTGTGGGCTTGATCTGCATCCAGATTTTCTAGCATTCATAAAAAAGCACCACATCAAAATGAAGTGGTGCTTTTTTCAAACCTGAACAGATACATCTGAAATTCAGCTGAATATCTATTTAATATTTGCTGATCAATTCATCCAATACCGCTTGATAGTGAATCGCAATATCTTCAGCTAGAATTTTATAGACATTGTCGAATTGCACCATCGGCCAGCCCTCTTTCCAGAAAGGAAAAATGTTGTGCAAATCATGCGTCACCACAGCATCTTCACGCACAATCGCTTGTGCAACCTGAGCCAATACTTGTGCAGTTTCTGTGCCATCAATGGCTAAATAATCAATGCCACGTGCTTTTAAAATACGTACACGGTCTTTTTTATAACGGATTTTTTTCATTTGCGCTTCGTTTAACTGCAAAGCCAAACTTACTGCTTCTACAAATTTGCTTTCGAATGACTGATTAAGTGCCACCAACGCTGCTTTATGCGCTTCCTGACGACCTGCTTTCCCACCATTACGGATAATTTCTTTTGCCTCTGTGTCTAGCTCATCACTTTTCATAGACTGCAAAATGTCGAGTATTTCGATATCACTTAATGATTCAGGAGATTGGTCAATCATGTACAGCCCTTGGACAAAAATAGCAAAACGCTATTTTCGCACAATTTAGCTAAAAGCTCGACACATTCCGAAGCAATTGTTCACACAAGGCAGTGCTGCACCTATTACAGTGCAGCAGTTTAAAATTGATCTTTCAGCTTTGATCATCCTTGTTTATTTTAAATTTCTTATTGTTCCCTTAGTTTTTCTCCTGAATTTTACCGTCTATTTAAAACCCGTTATTTCAAATGAATAATCCAATAAATAACAGGTTTAACTTTTCAACTCACTTGTACTTTTTAGTAAAAAATAATTAACAGGTTGCTCTTTACACTTAATACAAGTTTTCGCGTTTATCATGATCGAGGCGGTCAATATAGCGTTCTAAATGTAGCAGCGCATGATACATTTTATTTAAGTTCCGAACATTGATTTGCTGACGAACAATATTTTTGTGTAACCGTTTTAATGCACGTAGACTGTGTTTTGGCGTATATGCAGATAAAATTTTCATAAGTCTGCTCTCTCTATCAAATTATTTTACATGAACCGTTTTGTTATCTTGAGAATGAATTCAATGAATATAAAGATAAGCTCTATTATTGACAGGGTGTGTCCTACACCTCCTTAATATTTGACTATTTGGAAAAATTTTATTGTGTTAAATTGTAGTTTAAAGGAATATTTATGTAATTATGATTAAAATAATTGCTAAAAAAGATTCAAAAAATCTTTGTTAAAATCTTCTATAAAAATATGCATAAAAAAACTGACACTCGGTCAGTTTTTTTATGCATGTTGATTTTAAATTTGGAGTCTTTAAATCACTTGCACCACGACTTTACCCACATGCTCGCCTGTATCCATTTCGGCATGTGCCTGCTGAATTTGATCAAACTGGAAAGTTTTATAAATCATTGGCAGACATTCACCTTTTGCTAACAATGGCCAAACGATCTCTTGCAACCCTTTGGCAATTTCAGCTTTTTCTGCAGTATTGCGGGCGCGCATGGTTGAACCAGTAATAGTAAGACGCTTCATCATGATTTGACCAAGTTTCACCTCTTTGGCTTTTGCACCCCCTAAAAATGCGATATACACCAAGCGACCATCAAGGCGTAATAAATTTAAATTACGTTCCAAATACGGCGCACCAACAATATCTAAAATGACATCGACCCCAGCATTGTCTGTCGCCTCGTTAATCACTTGTTCAAAATCTTGTGTCTTGTAATTAATGGCTGTAGTGAGATGTGAAATTGCTTGTACTTTTTCATCTGAACCTACAGTGGCAAAGGTTTTTAAACCAAGCGCATTACACAACATTAATGCTGTAGTACCAATGCCACTAGTGCCACCGTGAATTAGTGCCGTTTCGCCCGCTTTGGCTTTGCCCATTTGGAACACGTTGGCCCACACAGTAAAAAATGTTTCAGGTATTGCTGCGGCTTGCACAAAGCTGACACCTGTTGGAATCGTCAAAGTCTGGCTTTCAGGTACAACACAATATTCTGCATAACCACCACCATTGGTTAAGCCGCACACAGCATCACCAGCTTTAAATTGGCTGACATCTGCCCCCACAGCAACCACTTCACCTGCTACTTCTAAACCTGGCACTGGCGTCACGCCTTTAGGCATAGGATACAGACCCTGACGCTGTAAAATATCAGGACGATTCAAACCAAAAGCATGTACTTTGACCAAAACCTCATTGGCTTGTGGCTCAGGTATTGCAACCGTTTCATAGGCTAATTTTTCTGGGCCACCTGGTTCTGTAATAATAATCTGCTGCATTGTGTTTTGTGTCATGGCAAATCCCTGATTGTTTGATGCTGATATGAATTCTGACTATTTGAACATAAAACAGCAAAGCATTAAAACCCAGATTAACTTAGGTATAATTCTCATGCCGTGGTGTTTCATGCGTGATTAAATTTTTA
This sequence comes from Acinetobacter sp. YH12135, assembly GCF_013418565.1. Taxonomy (NCBI): domain Bacteria; kingdom Pseudomonadati; phylum Pseudomonadota; class Gammaproteobacteria; order Moraxellales; family Moraxellaceae; genus Acinetobacter; species Acinetobacter sp. YH12135. The sequence continues at coordinate 44,732 of NZ_VPBU01000014.1, read as the reverse complement.
TTTATGATTAAAGAGTATGTGATGTCAGAAATTGTGGAATACAACGAAAATAATTACCGTGAGTTTGAATATGAAACAGGCGTTGCGGTGATTCGTTTTTATGCGACGTGGTGTACGCCTTGTGTTCAAAATGCACCATTTTTTGAGCAGCTTGCCCAACTTTTTGATGCTTCGGTAAAATTTGGCAAAGTAAATGTCGATCTATCTCCAATTTTAACTTTGCGCTATCAAGTCTTTGGTTTACCGACCACCCTAATTTTAAAGATGGGCAAATTGTTGAACGACTGTCGGGCAATGTTTCTGTCGTACAACTTCAACAAAAAATTAAGAGCTATCTTTAAGCCATGTAGAGTAGCGTCAACATATTAAGTTTGAATTACTACCTGATCGCGTCCTGCATGTTTGGCTTGATACAAATGCGCATCTGCAGCTTTCATAAAATCATCCACGTGCATATACGCTTGTGCGCGAGTCATCCACGCTACACCGATACTTAAAGTCACATATTGTTTATGGTCTTCTCGTGCTACATGCTCAAAAGCTGCATCACGCACAGCCTGCAAGACCTTTTGCATGAGTGGTGCAATCGCAGGTTGCGGAATATCGTGCAGTAAAATGGCAAATTCTTCACCCCCATAACGTGCCACAAACGCATTTTTAGGCAAAGTATCTTGTAAAACTTTAACTAGGTTTTGCAGAATTTGATCGCCTTTTAAGTGCCCATAATGATCATTGTATTTTTTAAAATAATCGACATCGAGCATCGCAAAGACCAAAATATGTCGCTTATTTTGCAAGGTTTCAAAATACAAACGCTGAATTTCTTCATTTAATGCACGGCGATTATATGCCCCTGTTAATGCATCGGTTTTAATCTGTATTTCCAGTTTCTCATTCAAAAGACTGAGTTGTTCAGTGCGTTCCTGCACTTTTAAATCTAACGAGCTGTTTAAATGAATCAGTTTTTGGTTCAAGCGTTCAATGCGTAAGTTATGGTAGGCATAATTTCGTGCCTGCTGAAACATGATGAGCAATGCATAAACACTGGTCGAAATAAAAGATAAATGAATGGAATTGACCAAATTCAGCATTAATAAAAAATCATGAATAAATGTGCCACACAGAATAATTACTGCCCAAAAATTGATTCTAGAATAATGCTCTCCTGAATGCAGGGTTTGATAAAATCCATAAGCAAAATTTGCCAAAATCAAAACAAAGAAAAATGAACTATAAAATGCCAATTGCTGAAAAATAGTGGGTTCTGCCCACAGCGTCACCCCAATATTAAAGCTTAATAACAACATTGCCGCGCTATATACCCAACGATGCAAATAGCGCGAACTGAGCAAAAACATATAACTCAGGAAAAATAAAATCGCGAGAAAACTAAATAAATATTCGAGCCTTATTCCCCAAGACCAACTTAAATTCAGGAAAGTGGTGTAAGCATAGGGCGGAGAAAATAAATTATGTAATGCTAGAAAAACAATAAACAAGCCAAAAATAAACATAAGCTTGGTCTTGCCGCCATTTGCAAGACTAAATGCCGAAAACATCAAGGTAAACAAACCAATACCAAGTACTGCCCCACAAATCATGGCAATACTCATCATCAAACGCTGATATTGTTGATTGATGGTGCGACTTAAACCAATTTTCATTGGATTTTTTAAACCACCTTGCAAGCTCTGAAAGCTAGACGCTTGAATGGTCAGGGTAAAATATTCACTTTCAGGAACAAAATATGCAATTCGTGGGGCATTTTCGGTTTGGTGACTACTCGCATCTGCACCGACTGTGCCAACACGCACCAGTGGATCGCCATTTAAAAATACCCGATAGGCGCCATATTGGTTGGGAATCCAAATCGCAATACGTCTGCCTAGAAATTCTTTTGGAATTTGAAAGTGCCCAATAAAAGTGCCGTAAGTATTGGCATTGCCCATTAAATCTTCAAATGAAGCAGGCAATTCAACGGTATTCGATGCCAGTACCGCACTGGGTTCTTGAATCAATTGTTGCGGATAAAACAACCATCGCCCAGTCAAAATACTCGATTGATCTTCAGTAAATTGAACAGAATTGAGCAGTTGTTGATGTAGATAGTAAGATTCAGGTGCAGACTCATACTGCGCCAACACACGCGGTGGTGTGAGTACACTGCACAGTAAAATTAAGAAGAGCAATGCACACTTGTGCCACATCCGAGTGAAATTCAAAAATGCAAAAGTCCTATTGTGCTTGTTTTTTAATCTAATCGTTCTTGCACTAAATTTGAAGTAAAAAATTAAGTCATTTATGCTAGACCTTACTGGCATCGGATGAATGACTTAAATTCTAGCGGTTTGGCTAAGTTGAAAGGTGTTTATTGATCGCGTGTTTTCACATCATACAATTCAATTTCAAAAATCAAATTAGAATTAGCAGGAATGATATTGCCCATTTTGCGCTCACCATAAGCCAAATGCGCAGGTACGATCAGTTTGCGTTTACCACCCACTTTCATCCCCATGATGCCTTGATCCCAGCCTTTAATGACACGACCTGTACCAATCACGGTTTCAAAATAGTTACCACGGTCTAAGGATGAATCAAACTTGGTGCCATCTTCCAACCAGCCTGTGTAATGCGTAGTAATTAAAGCGCCTTTAACCGCTTCTTTCCCCTCACCCACCACCAAATCAATAATTTCTAATTCTGCACTCATGTTCATCTCCAAATATTTACACTTCGATGTTTAAGATAATTTCCAGCTCGTGCAAGTGTTATTGCAACTGTGTCCACTCAATCTGAGCCTGTGTCTGATCGCCAATCAATGTCCATTCGCCATCCATTACATTCAACTGCAATTGCATGGTACGTTCGCATAAAGCTTGAACGGCTTCGGTACTCGCTGGCGATAGTTGCCACACTTCAACATTATTTAAAGTTTTGATTTTACTGTTACGTTTGTACCATTCATCTACCGATGAACCATAAGCAATAATCGCAACTTGCTTACAACGCGAACTGGCTTTTTTGACTTTGTCTTCATCTGGGCAACCGACTTCAATCCACTTAATTAACTGCCCTGTTAAGTCTTTTTCCCACAAAGCAGGCTCATCGGTTTCAAATAAATCTTTGGTAAATTCCAAAGCTTCATCTGCATAACGTGCGAATGCCAAAATACGCACCATCAATCGCTCAATAGTTTCAGAAGGATGCAATGCCATGGTGAGCTGATAGTCACCGTATTGATGCACATCCATATTGGCAATGTTCAAATCTGCCTTATAAATTGTCGCTTTCAGCGCCATTGTCTATTCCTAAAACTATGTTTAAATTTGCCACTAAGCATAATGGATTTTCTGTGATTTTGCTGTATCGTTTGCCCGATAACGTATAGATTTCAGTCTAGAACCGCAGCAGCATCGACCCGATACGCCAATAGTTCAGCCTCAAATTTTTCCCAATCACGCTCGCTTTGATAAATAATTTCCAACCGATTGTCTATGCCTTCATCGGTAGATTGATAATTAAATTGCTGCGGATTGAAGTTGAAACTTTTCCAACCCTGATTGGTATAAAAAATTCCTTTAATACGCAGCCAATCTTGCTGTTCACAGAGTAAATCTAATAAGGGATAAAAGTCGAATTGCCAACGTTTAGGCAATTTCCAACCTGCGACTGCATATCCTTGTGCAGTTTCGACATAGTGATATGGCAATTGTTTGATTTCTGCAGACTCTTGCAGATTTGTAGAGCTGACCTTCTGTTGCAATTTTAGCAACGGCTGAATTTTACGCTGTGTACCGACATACGGTATATCCATTTCGGTCAAAGCCAGATGACCCTGTTCTGCTTTCAACCATTTTTGCGCGTAGGCTTGATATTCCTGTTGTAGTTGTATGAGGGCTTGCTCATCTGCCGCCTGCATTTGGTCTGCATGTGACACCACAATAATTTGTGCAGCTTTGAGCTGATCGGCATACAGGTTTTGCTGCGTCCACGCCTGATCATGCAAACGCGAACCATCTACTACCGTCACCAAGGCGCGCATCGATAAATGCGTATGCCAATGTGGTTCGGTCAGTTGTTCCAAGAGTTGCGCAGGATGCCCCAAACCTGTCGGCTCGATGAATAAACGGTCAGGCTTCGCTTCGGACAATAAACGCGACAAAGCAATTTGCATAGGCAATTGGCTGCTACAACATAAGCAACCGCCCAATAATTCTTTGACTTGATAACCCTGTTGCTGAGGTAAGAGTTGTTGATCGACCCCGATTTGTCCAAATTCATTCATCAGCACCGCCCAAACTTCATGTTCTGGTTTTTGGCTGAGTAACTGTTTCAATAAGGTGGTTTTTCCTGCACCGAGAAAACCAGAAATAATATGCGTCGGGACTGCTTTTTGTGGTGCAATTAATTTCAAAATAAGCTCACTTTATTGAATTTCAAACAACTCAAGCATGCTAAGCAAGTTTAGCGATTAGTTCAATCTGAATCTAAACACACTGAAATTTATTCATTTCAGCACATCTATCACCATCATGATTTGAAAAATTCGCTTACATTTATTACGTGATGATCTGCAACTTATTTGGGGAAATACACGAGTTTTAGCCGCTTGATGTTATGTTTTATTGCCAACCACGCAATTTTATTGCGGAAAACACAGCCATTTTGATTGGATTTGACTGCATATTTAAAACAAAAATTACCAAACTACGACCTATTCATCATCATTGTGCGGTTCAAGTAACCGTCATTGTTTTGCTTTGTTGCAAGCATTGATCCCATAGCTTTGGCTCTTTAGCATGAGTTCCTGTTCAGCCCGTTCAAATCAGGTGATGACTGACTTGAACACTTTAGCCGCAATAAGTTTTTTTACTTAATGCTTGTGCTGAGCACTCCCTACTACTCATGAAAAACTTTAAATAAGGATGCCAAACCATGAAATTGACACAAATTTTACTCGCTTCAACTTTTGCTTTTGCCACTGCAACTACTTTTGCTGCAAAGGCTGAATCGACAGCAACAGAACAGGAAAAAGTGGTTGTTTCAACGCAGGAAACTGTGGCTGAACCAGCTTCAGAACAAGCTGCTGCACAACCTGCATCTGAAGCAAGCACTGAAACCCCTGCTGCATCGACGCAACAGCCTTAAAACTTAGATACATTTAAAAATGTAGATCGAATACAAAAACTGAGTTTTCCGCCACTCTCTCGGTTTACTCAGTTTTTGTTTATCTGCATAACTTATCAATATTGCCTTGGACAAAATTAAAAAATAGGCACAAAAAAACCTGTCTACAATTGCAAACAGGTTTTCAGCTAAATTTGATGAAAACTTAGTTTTGTTCAGTTTTCTTATAAATGCTGCAAGATGGATGATGATTTTCTTGCAAACGTGCAACTTTACGTTGCTCTGCTGCTTCAAAACGGCAACGCTTCCAGTCATTGTCTAATTTCAACGCAGGGATTTGTTTTGGTTTACCATTTTCATCGACTGCAACCATAGTGAAGTAACAGCTGTTGGTATGGCGCACTGTACGCTTTTGAATATTTTGTGCTTCTACACGAATCCCAATTTCCATTGAAGTACGACCGACATGGTTCACACTAGCAAGGAAAGTCACCAATTCACCCACATGAATCGGCTCTTTAAAGTTCACTTTATCAACCGAAAGGGTCACCACATAACTACCAGAATAGCGGCTCGCACATGCATACGCCACTTGGTCTAATAGTTTTAAAATTGTTCCACCATGTACATTCCCTGAGAAATTTGCCATGTCGGGTGTCATTAACACGGTCATGGTTAATTCTGACTGGTCATCTAACACTGGGGCAATTTGATCTAATGGTGACATCGCGTTCTCTAGACTCTTTTAAAGACAGTAAGATATGAGCGTATTATTATATCGCGTTTATAAAAGTTTGAATGTTCATTTCGGCAACAACTGCATCATTATTATTTATATTGTTTATGATAACATTTATTTAAAATTATAAGACTAACACTAAGACTCCCAAGCTGTTATTTTTTAATCCATTTCTAATTTTTTAGAATATTTGTTCAAATTGAATATTACGTGAATCCCCCTGATTCAAGTGTTCAAAAAACAATCTAAAATCTTTTATTCAATGGATTATTCAAGCAAATTTCGGCGAATTTACACAAAAAAAGTTCAATTTCCCCGTAAATTTTCAAACTTCGCTGCGACATTTAAGCCAAGCGCAGCATTTCCTGCGACACATTGCTATAAGTCAAAGTTTGTTCAGTACTCAGTGCAGCTTCAATCACATAAGAACCATCTGGATTAATCATCGTCACTGTAAAAATAACTTGCTCCATAGTAGCAAGTTTCACCTGCTGTCCAATTTCAAAGCCGTGCATGAAGTATCCCCTCGATTTTTTATAAAGTTTTAAAGTCCTGAAGCACAAAAGTTAGGCCGTCTTGGAAGCATGTTCAATTGGTAAACTGCTTAAAAAACTAATTCAGTAAATGCTGCATAGAATAAATGGAAACAGTGCGAAAGAACACGCTAAAAAATTGATTTTAAGTCTAAATACCTCATCTCAGTATTTAGATATCTTTAGGGTATCTTTATTTTTAAACTATAATATCAAATACTTACAAAGAATAAATCTAAGCAATCTAACATTAAAGTTATTTTTATCAAGCACCTAATTAGACTTAAGTTAAATCTGTTGATTTCATTGAATTGACCTAAATGAAGGATCTGGACAGCTATTTAAACTGTCCATAAAGCCCAAAAGTATTACTCACTTTATAGTCTACAATTCTATGCCCATGCGCATAATGATGCTGTTGATAGACCTGATCAATTTTATTTAATTGCGCTGCGGTTGCTTCTGCGCCTGCCAACATGGTCGCTTCGCGCCCTTTCACATCAAAAATATGGGCTTTTTCACGTAAATCGGGTTGAATGACCACATCTGCCAGTTTCAATTCTTCATTGGCCAAATGCTTTTGCATAATATTAATATTTTGGTTAAACAATCCCCACACATTACTGGTTTCAGTATGAATAGGCTGCGCCAAAATATTCACGGCAATCACAATATCTGCCCCTAAATCGCGTGCAACCTTGACAGGTACAGGGCTCACTAAACCACCATCGACATATTCATGTTCTGCAATTTTAGTAGGTACAAACATACTTGGGATAGACACTGACGCACGCACCGCTTGACCCGTATTGCCATAATTAAATACAACTTTTTTGCCTTCTTTTAATTCAGTCGCCACCACGTACATCGGGATTTTAAATTGCTCCAAACGGAGTTGATCGACTTGTGCATTGACATAATTTTCAACTTTTTTACCATCAAAAAAGCCTTTTAAATCTAAAGTCACATCCCGCACATCATTGGCTTTCATATTCATGGCAATTTCACGTAATTGCTGTGCATTTTTACCACTGGCATAAATTGAACCGACAATGCTGCCTGCGCTGCTGCCCACAATAAAATCAGGATGAATACCGTACTGCTCAAGTACTTCAATTACTCCAATATGTGCATAACCACGAGCACCACCACTGCCCAAAACCAATGCAACAATTGGACGTTTTTTTTGTTGTTTTAACTGACGAAAATCAATTTGATTCAGGCGTGACTCTGCTTCAACCACGGGCTGCGACTCAAGTAAAGTTTGAGTCGAAAATTGCTGCTGTGATGGCACTGCCTGACATCCCACCATCAATAATGCTGTAAGAGATACATACCCAATTTTCATAATGACCTTCTTGAATCCATAGGTTTCAGTCGATATTTCACCGCCAATCGTGACAAGGTTGATCAGCTAACTTGATACAGCAACCATCTTAACCATGCCACTGATGCTATTTGTTTCGCCTTGCATGACCGCCCATAGTCTATCTATTATTTTAACCGATCCTTGTAGTAATTCGTTAAACTGTCACGTCTAGCCACTACAGTGGCGCACAAGTCGAATCTGTCTAAAATTATATGCCAACACCTTCTTATTCCTTATTATTCTGGATTTTTCTGCAATTAGGCTGTCTGTCTTTTGGCGGGCCTGCAGCGCATTTGGTATTTTTCCATCAGCGTTTTGTGCATCAACTCAAATGGCTAGATGAATCCCAGTATTCACAAATTGTCGCACTTGCACAACTCTTACCTGGCCCAACTAGTAGTCAGGTGGTTTTAGCGATTGGTTATTTGCAAAAAGGCTATTGGGGTGCAGTCCTAGCGTGGTTGGGTTTTACCATGCCTTCCGCATTGTTTATGGCATTGGTTGCAGTTTTGGGACATCAATATTTAGATGTACTGTCGTCAAATAGCTTTCACAGTATTCAACTGATCGTATTGGCCGTGGTGGCTTGGGCATTTTGGCAAATGTTGCGTAGTTTTTGTAAAACGGTTTGGCAATATGCCTTAATGTTTGCTTCTGCCCTATTTATTTATCTGATGCCCTTGAGCTTCAATCAAGTTTTAGTGATTCTGATTGCAGCTTGTTTTGGCATTTGGATGGCGAAACGCGCAGCACCAACTGCTGCACAATCATCCACCAATACAACGGCGACAGATACGCATTTTACTGCGGCACATTTACTCAAACATCGTCGTTATGCTGTATTTTGGGCAGTACTTTTTGTTGCACCCTTTATTGTGCTGTCAGGTCTAAACTGGCTGCAACCTCAATTACTCTATGCAGCCAATTTAAGTTTCTATCAAGCCGCATCTTTGGTCTTTGGCGGAGGGCATGTCATTTTGCCTTTATTGCATCAAGATTTTGTTAGCACAGGCTTAGTCAGTGCAGAACAGTTCGATTTGGGTTATGCCATAGCGCAATTGGTGCCTGGTCCACTGTTCAGCTTTGCAACATATTTGGGCAGTTTGATTCCAATGACAGAATCAATGCTGCTGAATGCGACTTTAGCCACGTTGGCGATTTTTCTGCCATCTTTCTTTTTAGTATTTTCGACTTTGCCTTATTGGTCTTGGTTGATGCAGCAAGCCTATATTCGTCATGCGGTTACAGGGATTAATGCAGCGGTAGTCGGTTTGCTGCTGTATATGGTGCTCGAAATGGCACAGCGTCATATTTTGAGTATTGCTGATCTGCTGTTTATTGTTTTGGTGATTGGATTATTAAAATCCAAACTACCTGTTTGGCTCAGTTTAATTGGTAGTTTCCTGGTCTATACAGCATTCTTGCATTTCATGGCTTAAAATAAAAATGCTATCGATCAAATAAAAATGCCAGTTCAATTGAACTAGCATTTTTTGTGGATGACTGAATCAAGCCTGAATGCTTTGGAGCTTAGCCACCAAAGAATTTTAGAATAGATTGAATCACCGCAACGTTAATTAAATCGACAAAGAATGCACCACACAGCGGCACAATCAAGAACGCTTTATAAGATGGACCATACATATTGGTAATGGCCTGCATATTGGCGACTGCTGTTGGCGTCGCCCCCATGCCAAAACCACAGTGTCCTGCTGCCAGCACGGCTGCATCGTAGTTTTTCCCCATAATACGGAAGGTCACAAAAGCTGCATATAACGCCATTGTGAGCGTTTGCGCCCCTAAAATCACCATCAACGGCCCTGCCAAATCGGCCAATTGCCATAATTTGAGTGACAATAACGCCATCGCCAAATATAACGATAAAGATGCATTCCCAAACACATCAATCGCACGGTCAAAAATATTGACTTTAAAAACACTTTCCAAGACATTGCGCAGAATCACACCGCCCGCCAATGCCCAAACGAAAGTTGGCAATTCAAACATGCTGCCTTTGGCAACGCCTGTCATAAATTCGGCAAATGCCAAACACGCTGCAAATAAACCCAAAGTAGTAATTGCATTATCTGCTGTGATTAAACGCACCTGATGCGGATATTCAAATGGAATAAACTCATTGGAATCTTGATCCGCAGGCGTATTATCGCGTTTTTCAATTTGTTCGTCGGTACGTGGTACAGCCAATTGATGACGATTGATTAAAGTTTTAGCCAGTGGACCACCAATTAAACCACCAATAATTAAACCAAAGGTCGCACTTGCCATGCCCAGTGCCAAAGCACCTTGAATACCATATTGGGTTTCTAAAATTTCACCCCACGCACCTGCTGTACCATGACCGCCAGTTAAAGTAATCGATCCTGCAATTAAACCAATTAGTGGATCAATACCTAACAATGTTGCAAGACTAATGCCGACAATGTTTTGCAACACAATAAATGTGGAAATTGCAATCAAGAAAATAATTAAACCGATTCCACCCTGACGCAATTTTGTGAAGTTCGCGCTTAAACCAATCGAGGCGAAGAAAATAAGCATAAAGCTAGTTTGCAATGCGCTACTGGTGGTAATGCTATAACCCCAAAATTGATTCACCAACAATGAAACAATAGCGGCAACCAAACCACCTGCAACAGGTTCAGGAATATTATAGCGTTTTAAAAAATCAATTTTATTGACTAAAAGTCGCCCTAAGAGCAGGACGATGACCGCAGCAATCAGCGTATAAAACGCATTAAAAGTAAATTCCATGGCAATATCCATATAGTGATTGCAGATTATTTTTAATACGATGAAGAGCTGTCTATGCAAACCAAAGCATTTGCATCACTATGACTCTAAATCAACTAAAAAATGCCGCAATACAAAGTATGTAAACAGTATCGTATTTGACCGAAGTTTAAGAGGTATGCATTTCGCTCAGCCAACCCATCCTTTGGTTTCACTCAAGCGTTATCATCTGCGTTTGCCTAGAACAGAAGAAAAGAAAGACAAAAGACAGCATTTTCACTTTCGGGGTGACTTCGAGTGCAAACAACTGAATCGGCTTAACACTGAGAGGTAATCTCATATAAGCTCCCAAATATCTGAGGTGGATAAATACCTTCCGATAAAGATATTCAACCACTTGACAAAAAACAGCAAGATTAAAGGTCGATCATTATGCATTTTTTTTGACAAAAAGCTGCTATTTTCTGCGTTTTTTTCTATAAATTTTAATGATTGTTTTCAGCTATAAGTGAAAGTTAAAGCATTTTATAAAAGTGAATAAAATTTAAGTTATTGAATTAATGTTATAAATTTAAAGCATAAAAAAAACAGAGCCTAAAATTAAGCTCTGTTTTCGATTTTGCTCAAAAGTAGCGACTTAGAAGCTATAGCGCGCCATAAAGCCTACTCGGTCATCACTGAATTTTTGACCTTTGAAAGTTTCACGTTCACCATTTAGATACTCGATACCTAAATCAACTGGTTTTACAGGTGAATAGATAAAGTTAATCCACGCTTGTTGTACTTTCTCATTAGCACCACCATTTAAAAGCGCATAGTCTGTACCATCATCCGCAAATAAAGCACCGTAGGCTAAAGTTGAACGTAGTTGTGGTGAGAACGTATAAGTTGCACCCACTTGTACACCAAATGCTTCATTCTGTTCAATTTCACCATTAACTGTATTTACGTAAAATGCAGAGTTACTACCATATAAGTAGTTGCTGTTGCCCTTAACATAAGAAACATCCGCAGATACTTTTAAAGGTTCTGCAACTTGATAATTCGTACCTACAGCTGCGCCCCAACCTGTTTTATCATCACCAGATTTAGCTTTATAATGTTCAACCAATGCACGTGCTGAAGCCGAACCTTTACCTTCAGCATAACCTTGAACTAATTTAGCTGTAAGTACTGGAGCACGATAGGTCACATCTGATGAAACATTTTCTCTCGTAACTTTAGGAGGGTCAATTACAGCACCCGAATCATCTCTGATTTTTTCTTCTGTAACTTTCAATTCAGTTGCTGAGCTACTACCCTCTTCTGCCGAAACGAATAACTGAGTTGTAGGTGCTAGCTTATAACCATAACGTACTTGCGGTACACGTGTAGTACCACCACCAATATTCGTTGCGAAGTCAATCATTTCTGGTGCATGATTTGACAAGAAGTTCGATGTGGTTTGACCGAATAACCAGTCATTGAAAGTTAAATAAGCGTGGCGAATACGTAAATTCTCTGCCGCACTTGCAAAGTCAACCTCAACTTTACCACCTACTTTGTTGTCACCAACAGGTGTATTAAAGTCTAAACCTAAGCGGGTGACTTTTGCTGTAGCACGTAATTTGTCACTTGCTTCTTCTTTACTTGTATGTGCTGAGTTAAAGTCATTATCCGCACCTTTAATAATATAGTTTGCATCACCACGTACAAAACCATAAATAGAAACATCTGCACCAGATTTAGACTTTAAGCTGCTTAATGCACTTACAGGTGCAGCAGGCTTCGCCTGTTGTACTTGGGCAATTTGAGTTTGCTGCTGTTGTTGTACTTGCTGTTGTTGCTGAATTAATGATTTTAACGCTTCAACTTCTTGACGAAGTTCTTGAATTTGTTGTTGCTCAGTTTTTGCTGCGTGTGCAGTACTTACCATTAAAGTTGTAACGGCAATAGCTAAACCTTTGATCATAAACTGACCGTTGAGTAATTGACTCATTTATCTCTCCAAAATAAAACAACGCTGCATCCGTGCATGATGATTTTGTTCGTCATCTATCGATTTCACATCGAATTATAAAAATGGCTTAAAAATCAAAACACTTTTGCCAAATAGTCCAAGACACTCAAATATTTCAAATTGTGTCATTTATTACAGACTTCAATCTATCAAGTTATGACGTTTATTAAAATCAGTTTTCCCGAATAAGAAATCACAATTAATCATAATTACAGATTTAAACAATTAAACCATATAAAATTCAATACTTTAAATAGGTTGATTATTCAAGTATTTACACCACCATTAGACTATTGTATATATTTCAGTTCTGTCTAAAAGCCCGATTTTTGCGAAAAAAATCACCATTTGAAAAAGTATTGACCTCAACTCAGTCTGATTGAGGTTGCAAAATATGAAAAACGGCAAACATCCCAAACCCAATAAATAGCAGCATTAATACAGCCATATTCAGCAAAGCACTGCCTGTTAAAAAGTTGAGTAACACCCCACCAATCAAGCCACAAAAGAATTGCACACTGCCCATGACCGCACTGGCTGTTCCTGCACGTGCGCCCTGTTTTGCCATTGCCAGTGCCATAGCATTCGGGCCTGTAAAACCAATCCCAGACACAGCAAGAAATAAACCGACCATCACCAATGCCAAAGGTGCATGCCCCAAACTACCTGCAAGCAGTAGAATAACCGCACCACTCAGTTGAATCATGCTGCCTAATTTTAAGCGTTGCAGCACACCCAATTTGCCACTGATTTTTTTATTCAAAGCCGAAAACAACATAATACCAATCGCATTGGCACCAAACACATAAGCAAAAGCCGTTTCACTCAAGCCATATTGATCCATCATGACTGCACTTGAACCGCTGATATAACAAAACAATGCCCCACCTGTCAGGCAGCCTGCTAACATTGGAAAACGAAAATCACGATCTTTTAAAATTGCGAAATATAAGGTCAGTACTTGCTGAAAGTTCAAATTTAGACGGCGTTCTTTGGCCAAAGTTTCTTTAAAAAAGAAGTGCACACATAAACAGCAAATAATTCCAACGCAGGTCAGCACTACAAAAATAGCTTGCCAATTCATCCATCTAAGTACCCATGCGCCCAGCGTAGGTGCAATAATGGGCGCAATGGTCATCACAATCATCATGCTCGAAAAAGCTTGAGCGGATGTTTGCAAATCCAAGCGATCACGAATAGCTGCTCGTGCAATTACCACACCCACACAGCCACCCAAAGCCTGCAAAATACGTGCAGCAATCAGTCCCCATTCATTTTGTGCAAACACACACAACATACTGGCGAGTGAAAATAGTGCCAAGCCAAAATATAAAGGCGGCTTACGTCCAATCCGATCACTCAGCGGCCCGTAAATCAGTTGACCCAATGCCAAACCTAAAAAGTAGGCAGGCAAACTGTTTGCGACCATTTGGGTCGATACGCCAAACTCGCTTGCCATAACGGGCAAGGCAGGCAAATACATATCAATCGATAAAGGCCCAAGCGAAGTCAATAACGCCAACAATAAAATCCACGCAGTCGAATATTGCCGCATGTTGGGTTGTTGCGCAGATGGTGGCGTACTGCTTGAACTTGGCAGCGTTTTCGATATGCTCATATTTTATGATGAAATGACAGATGTACAGACAAGCTTACACGCTCCATAGTATGATTTGTTGTGATCAAAGATGAATTTTCACATATTAGGTACTCTAAACATCTCATCTACAGTTACAATGTACGCAAACCTTCATCTTGCAGCATAAATCTCTGTTTAGACAGAAAAGTTTACTTAAAGGAATGATGTTGAAACCTTGGCTGATAAAGCTCAAACAAGCGACCTATAACACCACATTTATGTATAACATCCGCATGCTCATTGCATTTGCGGGAACTGCTTTTGTTCCCTATTTTATGGGGATGCAGCTTGCCACTATTCCTTTAACTTTAGGTGTGCTTGCCGCAGGTTTGAGTGATATTGATGACCGTTTTTCGGTGCGTATTGTCAATCAGCTCTATACTTATATTGGTTTCTTTGTTACCGCCACATCAATTCAGTTTTTATTTCCGCATCCTATTTTATTTGCTACAGGCTTAATCCTGTCGTGTATTGTCTTAATTTTGCTCGGTTCGCTCGGACGACGTTATGCCACCATTTCTTATGGCTGTTTGGTAGTATCGGTCTATTCCATGCTTGGCGTCAACCTATTTGATGACTGGTACATGCAGCCGCTGCTTTTGGTTTCGGGCGCAATTTGGTACGGCTTAATTTCGACCATCAGCTTTTTACTGTTCCCTGTTCGTGCCTTACAAGACAAACTTTCACTCAGTTATTCTTCTTTGGGTGATTTTTTATTTGCCAAATCAAATCTATTTGATGTGGATATGACTGCACCGAGTTATCAACAAAGTATCATTGATTTATCACTTGAAAATGGCAAATTAATTGCGATTTTTAACGACTTAAAAACCGCTTTACTGACCCGTTTAAAAGGTGACCGCGGGCAAAAAGATACCCGACGTAGCTTACAGTATTACTTTGTCGCACAAGACATTCACGAACGTGCCGACTCTGCACATATTGATTATCAAAAACTGGCGAAAATATTTCAGCACAGCGATATTTTATTTCGCTTCCAACGCATTTTGTCGATTCAGGGCAAAGCCTGTAAAGATTTAAGCGAAAGCATTTTGCACCGTAAACCTTATGTGCATAACAAGCGTTTTAAACATGCTTTTGAAAATCTTAAACAGTCTTTAGAAAAACTGCGCAGTGAACAGCAATATGACCAAGTCTGGATTAATGCATTGTTTGCCCTATACCGAAACCTGAAATCTATTGATGCTCAATTGCGTAACCTTGAAACCGAACGCAATATTAAACTGGATAAATCAAAACATATTGAACAACAACTGAAAGATGACGACTTAAAAAGTTGGGATGATATTGTCATTCGGATCAAGCAGCATTTAACCCCAGAATCGGTCTTGTTCCGCCACGCCATTCGTTTGTCGATTGTACTATTGATTGGCTATATTTTTGTGCAAGTCACCAATATTCAATATGGCTACTGGATTTTACTGACCGCCCTGTTTGTGATGCAGCCCAACTTTAACACCACCAAACGACGTTTACGTTTGCGTATTATTGGGACGTTGGCAGGGATTGTAGTCGGCTACACCATTTTATATTTTGTACCATCTGTAGAAGGACAATTACTGGTTTTAGTGATTAGTGGCATGTTGTTCTTTGAATTGCGTAGTAAACAATATGCACAAGCCACTGCCTTTATGACCATTTTGGCGCTGATGAACTTTAACCTAGAGGGTTTAGGCTATGCTGCAGCCGTACCACGTATGGTCGATACCTTAATTGGTTGTGCGCTAGCATGGTTTGGCGTGAGTTTTATCTTCCCCGATTGGAAATTCCGCCGTCTATCACGCACGATTCGCCGCTCACTCACCGCGCAATGTGGCTATTTGGCAGAAGTGATTGAACAATATAAAAATGGACGCAACAACGGTTTGAATTATCGTGTCGTGCGCCGTGCTGCTCATAATACCGATGCAGAAGTTGCTTCACTGATTTCAACACTCGCCACCGAACCTGATTTTGACCCCAATCAAAAAGCTCAAGCCTTTGAGTTCTTGTGTCTAAATCACACCTTTATTAGCTATATTGCTGCACTTGGTGCGCATCGTGACAAAATTGACGATCAGGAAGTCTTGCAACTGCTCGATCAAGCAATGGACGATATTCAAGGTGCTTTACTGAAAGATGAAACGCCAGATTTAAGTGCACACAACATGTTGCAAACCATTCGTCAGCGTTTAAGCCAAAACAAAGAAGAAGATCAAAAATCATTAATTATTTTGCAGCAATTATCTTTGATGATGAGTATCTTGCAACAATTAAGTCGCTTAAAACAAAGTTTAAGCCACGAACATGATCAGGACGCAACTGAACTGGCGTCTTTATAAACAATCCTGCAAACGGTCAGTGCCTACTTATTCGCCCTAAGCTGCACAAGTATTCACCGACCTTAGCATGATTTTGCGACAATATACTCACTGCATGACAGCAATTAATGCTAAACTTTTTATAGTTTTAAATTTGTTAGTTTCACTATGACCGCGAAAAGTTTATACGCCTATACCCTACAGCCTGTGATCTACGAAGTTTCTGAAGAAGAACAACGTCACGCACAACTGGTAATTTGGCGCAGTACCAATAAAATTGGCATGAAAGCATGGATTATTATGGGTGTGATTGTTGCCCTTTCCATTTTAGGCATTCTGCTGTTAAAAAATTATTCGACAATTTTCTGCTGGGTTGCCATTGTCTGTGTGGTGCTCTACCTGCTCGTGCGTAAATACGGCTTGGAATGGTACGTTAAGCGAAAAATGAATGAATTTCCTGTTCAAGAAATTAAAGGGATTCGTTTAGGCGTACAGCCGCACGGTATCGTGATGCGTCAGCAAATGGGCGCTCAAGAAGGCGTGGGTGCAATTGGCTGGAAAGATGTATATGAATGGTACAACACCCCTGAATTTATTTTGATGAATTTCAAAGTAAAAGGTCAGCAAGGTGCTTATATTCTACCTAAGCGCATGGACAGCAAGAACTTTTCGTTCAACACCATTCGCAAGCATTTAACCGAAGCTGCAGGCGAAGCCAAGCAAATCTAAATATCCCGATCTAAAAAAAACCTCTATCCCCTACGATGGAGGTTTTTTTACTTAAAATTAAAACAATGAATGATAATGAGAATAAATAGCATTTGCATTAACTTTGTATCTAGATTATTCTTCTGCAAAATTCGTGCTCAACTCGCATTCCTCATGTTAAAAAAAACTTTTTTCCAAATTCACTGGTTCCTTGGCATTACAGCAGGGCTTATTTTGTCACTCATGGGTGTCACTGGGGCAATTTATTCCTATGAACAACAAATTCTAAAATGGTTGAATCCAGACAGTTACCAAGTTCAAGTTGAGCAAAAACCCAAACTTACTCCTGCAGAAATTTACACACATTTTCAGCAAGTCCAACCAAATTATAAAATTAACAGCATTACCATTGCCCAAGATCCTGCAGCATCTTCAAGCATCAATATTGCGAAAGAAGGCGCCAGACGCGGGCAAAATATCCTGATTAATCCCTACTCTGCAGACATTTTACCTGAAGTGAAAGGGCGTGATTTTTTTCAATTCATTCAGCAATTACACCGCAATTTAACCGTAGGGCCTATTGGTAAGCAAATTACAGCCGCATGTACCCTCATGTTGTTGTTCTTTGTGTTAAGTGGCATTTATCTGCGCTGGCCGAAACGCCATTCATTCAAACAATGGTTTGCGATTAAACCACAACTCAAAGGTCGCAATTTTATTTGGGACCTACATGCTGTGGTCGGTACATGGGTAGTGATCTTCTATCTTGTTATGGCATGCACAGGACTGTATTGGTCGTATGAGTGGTGGCGCAATGGCATGTTTAAAGTCATGGGCGTAGAAAGACCACAAGTACAATTACAAGCAGAGGGACGCAATAAAAAAGAAAATCAAAATAATCAAACACCTCATCAAGCAAGACAGACACAAGTTGTGGAAAATGGCCCAAATAACACGGATCCTACCAAAAAAAATACACTGGATCAGGCACAAATCAATCTGGCATTGACGAAGGCATGGCAACATTTCCCGCAGCAATTGGGGCAGGATTATTCCAGTATCACTTTTAATGTGCCTAAACACGCCAATAGTGAAATTGAAATTAACTTTGTCGATGTCATTCCACAACATGAACGTGCCCGCAATAACGCAACTTTTGATTATCAACAAGCACGTATTACTCAACTTGAATTATATGCAAACAAACAGCTTAATGAAAAAATCATGAGCAGTATGCTACCTGTGCATCGCGGTAGTTTCTTTGGACCTGTTTATCAATTTTTGGCCATGCTTGCTGCCTTGATGATGCCGCTGTTTTTCGTCACAGGCTGGATGCTATATTTAAAACGACGTAAACAAAAGCGTTTGACTCTTGCTGCACGTCAAAACCAAACTCAATTTAAGATTGACCCAAATGCTGAACACTGGCTCATCGTCTATGCTAGCCAAACAGGTACTGCCGAACAATTGGCATGGCGCACTGCAACGAGTCTGCAAGAAGCACATCAGCCTGTCACAGTCAAAGCCCTGCAACATCTCAGCCTTGAAGATCTTAAAAACACCACCCAACTGTTATGTATTGCTAGCACTTATGGCACAGGTGATGCACCCGATTTGACCTCAAGTTTTGTGAAAAAAATCCTACCGCAAACCTGTGACCTGAGTCATTTGCGTTATGCAGTACTGGCTTTAGGTTCACGTGAATATGCAGATCATTACTGCCGTTTTGGACATACGATTGCTGCATGGTTGCAACGTAATCAAGCACATGCCTTGTTCAATACCATTGAAGTAAATAATGCCAATCCTGCAGACATACAGCGTTGGAATCAGGCTTTGGTACAGGTCACACAACTTGACTTACCAAGTATGCATATCGAAAAAACTTTTGATACATGGACCTTACAGCAACGTGACTTGCTAAATCCCAACAGTTTAGGCGCACCCGCCTTCAATATTGAACTGTTAGCACAACATGATGTGCATTGGTCTGCAGGTGATATTGCAGAAATTCAGCCTGAAAACAGCACTGCACGGATTCACGCCTTTTTAAAACAGCATCAACTCGATGCCAATACAATTCTTGCTGATGGTCAGCAAACCTTAGTACAGGCTTTGGCAGATAAAGACCTCACCGCGCCAATTCAGACATTTAAAACTGCGGATGAATTATTGGCACAACTTTCACCCTTGCCTAGTCGTGAATATTCAATTGCCAGTATTCCTTCACAACAGGTTTTAAGACTTGTGGTGCGTCAAAAATTCGATGCTCAAGGCGAGCTTGGCTTAGGTTCAGGTTGGTTAACTGCACATGCTGCACTTGGGCAAAATATCGCATTACGCATTCGCAATAATCCATCTTTCCATTTAATTGATGATGACCGCCCAATTATTTGTATTGGCAACGGTACAGGGCTTGCAGGATTAATGAGCTTATTGCATGCACGTACCCGCCTGAATTACACCCAAAACTGGTTGTTTTTTGGTGAACGTCAGCAAGCGCACGATTACTTTTATCAGCACACCATCGAGGCTTGGCAAAGCACAGGTATGCTACAACGCCTTGATTTGGCCTTTTCCCGTGATCAAGCCGAAAAAGTCTATGTACACCATAAGTTACGCGAACAGGCTGAAGAATTAAAACGCTGGATTGAACAAAATGCCGTGATTTATGTCTGCGGTAGCATTCAAGGCATGGCCAGTGATGTCGACCAAGCCTTAAAAGATATTTTGGGTGAGACTCAACTGGAACAATTACGTCAGCAAGGACGTTATCGCCGAGATGTGTATTAGGATTTGTTGACACTTTTTAAATGGCTTGCGCTGTAGCTCTATAGCTAAAACTTGGCAATTCACCCAAGTTTTATCCATAGCCTCAGCCGAAACATAATTCAGTTGAGGCAAAATTTTTCAGCAGCTTCGGCTATACTGTTTGTACAGCATCACAGTACAATAAAATTATGCAAGGCATGCAAGCAAGTCACGTACAAACACAATTTAGTCTATTTAAAAGAATATTGAGTAGCCTAATTGGATTAATTTTAGTATTGGATGGTGCCTATCTCATCAGCTTAAAGAAAATTCATTTCGGCACCGTTTTACCTGTTTTAATAGGCATGATGCTGCTGTGTTATGCCATTTTCTATACTTGGATTCAAAGCTACTTAAAACAACATACACGCTTAGATTGGCTGTGGAAATTCGGTTGGGGCGTATTTTGGCTGTGGTGCATCAGCCTGCTGATCTTTTTTACTTATATTCATTTCAGTACACAGCAGCAAAATACTGTAACCAACAATGCTAAAGTGGTGATTGTACTCGGCAGTGGCATTGAAAATGGACAACCATCGCCCACGCTCGCCAAACGACTGGATACTGCAGCCGCGTATGCCTTGGAGCATCCTCAAAGTTATTTCATTGTTAGTGGTGGCCCTGCATTTGCGGAACAACTCACTGAAGCACAGGTGATGTCTAATTATTTGCAACAACGTTATGCAATTGCAGCATCACACATTATCTTGGAAACCCAAAGCACCAGTACGGCACTTAATTTGAAAAACAGTCAGCCCTTGCTGCATACATTAGGCACAGATAAAACCCAACCGATTATAATTGTCACCAGCGACTTTCACACACCACGTGCAGCAGCCATTGCCAAACGACAAGGATACACACAGTTCAGCATGCTCAGTGCAACGACACCACTCTATACCCGCTATAACGCATGGTTACGCGAGTATTTTGCTTATATCAGTGGTTGGCTGCTGAATGAGTATTAAAAATAAAATCTAGCAAGCAGATCGCTTAATTCAAACGTATCGAGCGTGGTAAAGGAATTTGCATATCTTTAAAAAATTCAGGTTTTTGCATATACACCTGATACAAATAATTTTTTAGATCAAGCAATAACTTTTCAGGGGCAACCAATACATTCTGCCCTTCTGGGCTTAGATTCATCGAAATATTGGTGGCTTCCTGACGTAAAAATGGAATCACTTTTTCAATAAAATCTTTCAGTGAAATTTCTTCGACTTGATAATTGGCCCAATTGTCTTTAATTAACAGTTTTGCCAGACTTTTATTTT
Organism: Acinetobacter sp. YH12135; assembly: GCF_013418565.1. Taxonomy (NCBI): domain Bacteria; kingdom Pseudomonadati; phylum Pseudomonadota; class Gammaproteobacteria; order Moraxellales; family Moraxellaceae; genus Acinetobacter; species Acinetobacter sp. YH12135. Next base: position 23,461 of record NZ_VPBU01000014.1, on the reverse strand, counting down.
GCCACATTGCAAAAGCACGTTGCCCTGTAGGCGTGGCACAGAGCGCCCAGCCATCTTCATACAATGCAAAAACATGCCCCTGAGACACAATGGTTTCAATAAATTGCTTGTAAATATCTTGTGCATTATAAGTTTGCGTTGCTTGCTTAGATGCAGCTTTACGTTGATAAGGATTTCGCATAAGTCACGGATATTAGTATTATTATTAAATAAAAATTCTAGGCGAATTTAGTGCAATACGCAAGAAATATAAGATAAAGGAGGATGAAAGGATATGGTGGGCGCTGACGGGATCGAACCGCCGACATTCTGCTTGTAAGGCAGACGCTCTACCAACTGAGCTAAGCGCCCTGAATATTAAAAAATAACATCGTTATTTTTTATGATGCAAGACAAGCGAAGCACGTCGTCTTGAACTTTGAAATACATTTTTCACATCAGGGAATGAAAAATGGCGCAGCGGACGGGGCTCGAACCCGCGACCCCCGGCGTGACAGGCCGGTATTCTAACCAACTGAACTACCGCTGCAACGGTAATTGCGTTAAGCAATTAAGGTCTTTTTTGTATATATGACAAGCATAGATACTAAAATATGGTGGGCGCTGACGGGATCGAACCGCCGACATTCTGCTTGTAAGGCAGACGCTCTACCAACTGAGCTAAGCGCCCTGATAAGATCAAAACAATATTTTGTTCTGATTTTGCAAAACTGTCAAACTTTGCATTATTTCAGTTTAAGTCTATCAGGCAACCTAAACTTTTCTTTTGAATGGCGCAGCGGACGGGGCTCGAACCCGCGACCCCCGGCGTGACAGGCCGGTATTCTAACCAACTGAACTACCGCTGCATCGCAAAAGAATCTGGTGGGCGCTGACGGGATCGAACCGCCGACATTCTGCTTGTAAGGCAGACGCTCTACCAACTGAGCTAAGCGCCCTCAAAAGCAATTTATGTAAATGGCGCAGCGGACGGGGCTCGAACCCGCGACCCCCGGCGTGACAGGCCGGTATTCTAACCAACTGAACTACCGCTGCACTTACACAAAGTCACTATTGTGGTACAAACAATGGTTAAAGAATCTTAAGTGGCGCAGCGGACGGGGCTCGAACCCGCGACCCCCGGCGTGACAGGCCGGTATTCTAACCAACTGAACTACCGCTGCACGTAAGAATCTATAACGTAAAGGCTTGGTGGGCGCTGACGGGATCGAACCGCCGACATTCTGCTTGTAAGGCAGACGCTCTACCAACTGAGCTAAGCGCCCTTAACGTCTTTATCGTTTGTGAGGTGCATTATAGAGAATCTTTACCGCCTGTCAAACGCTTTTCGGCTTGTTTTCAGTTTTTTGTGACTGAGTGATTAAAAAATAGGTGATCCGCTATAAAAACAAACAAATTCTGCAAGTTATTTTAGTTTTCAAGCAAAATTAATGTGCTTTTCAACTTGTTAGCTCTGCAATCTATCTGCTCAATATGTTGGTTTTTTATGTTGTGATAGATACAACTTTATTCAATTGACTCGCACCATCAACCAAGCAAACCTAAGCTATTTAAATCTAGCTTGTGTTCAGAAATATAAACCAAGGCTTTTTCTGGAATCAGTTCATACAATTCTAAAATATCGTGGTTACGCATCCGAATACAGCCATGCGATGCAGGAATTCCCATCGGCTCTGTATCTGGTGTGCCATGTATATAGATATAGCGCTGAAAAGTATCGCAGCCGATGCCTTGATTAAAACCTTCTTGCAAACCACTGAGCCATAAAATGCGGCTTAAAATCCAGTCTCGTTCAGGAAATTGTTCAGCTAAATCTAAATTGTAAATTTCCCCTGTCGGTTGACGTGCAATGAACACTGCATTTTCAGGTTCATTTTCACCAAACTTTAAAGCGACTTCATGCCAGCCACGTGGTGTTTTACCACTATTTTCAGTTTCACCAATGCCATTCACACCACTCGAGATGACGTAGAGTTTCTGATGCTTCGGCAAATATAAAGTTTGCTCGGCTAAATCAATCAAAATATCTGCTTGTGTGTATAAAAAAGACATTGCGCTACCCTATTCTTCTTCTTGCGTGGGCGGCTGTGGCTCAGGACGTAACCACAACCAAATACACACCACCAACATGGTGGTATTGGTAAAAATTTTGACCGCAACGGGCGCAGTTGTAAACAGCATGATCACGGCACTAATACTCATCATGATCGTTGCAAACCATTTGGCTTTACGCGGTACAGTACCATTGGCACGCCAATCTCTGAGTGTACTGCCATATTTAGGATGATTCAGTAACCAGTTGTCCATTTGCGGCCAACCGCGTGACGATGCCCAAGCTGCTAAAATCAAGAAAACAGTAGTAGGCATACCCGGCAACAATGCACCAATAAAGCCGAGGATGACAAAGATCACCACTAAACTTCGCCATAACAAGCTTTGCATACCACTGTCCTAAACTACGAATTGCGGTAGTATAAAGCGTTTTTTAATTTTCCGTTGTAATTCTGCATTTTTCAGCATGGATTCATAATGATTGAGTTGTATCAACCCGAACTTCTGCCCGAAGTATGGCTGACCTACAAAACCCCACTCATCCGTCAGTTGGCTTTTAGTGTGGCAAGTCCGAATATTTTATGTGCTGTGCCTGAGCAATTGCCCATTCAACATGCTTTTGAATTCCATTCAGATACTTTTTGGCAGCAGCATTATCACGCTTATCAATCACGTTTAGCCTATTTAGATTCACATCCAGAAGCAGTGTACGACTTTTTAAATCAACTGAAAAGCACCCGTTTAGGCTTACGCTTTGAAATGCTGATGTGGTTTTGGCTGCGTGATCGTGATTATCATCCCTTCGAATTATTGGGACACAGTATTCAAATTATTGATGGCGCTAAAACTGTGGGTGAACTGGATTTTTTACTGCACAACCATGACACACAGCAGGTTGAACATTGGGAAGTCGCATTAAAATACTATTTAGCCGAAGCGGATTGCTCTTTGGCACACTGGTATGGTTTAAACCGCTCCGATACTTTGGCGCGTAAACTGAATCATTTTAGTCAAAAGCAATTTCAATTTAAGCAAGCCTTGGATGTGCCAATTCAACGCCGTTTTGCTGTACTCAAAGGACAATTGTATTTCGCCATACATCACTTGGCACAATCATCTACAACACTTACGCCACACTGGGTTAATCGCGCTCGTCGTTTAGGTCTTTGGGGGAGTGATATTCCTGCCCAAGCAGAACGGTTTTATCGCCTACAACGTCATGAATGGATTTGTCAAAATGCTCAAGCCAGTAGCCTACCGAATCAATGGTGGGGAGATGGCTTGTATTATCGGGCGGCACATTCACAATTTTATATGTATCGCGCTGCACCGCTGATTAGCTATCCCCCTTTAACACGCTGAATAACTGTTTCAACATTTTATTACGTAAGCACCATAAAAGTTGCCTATTTATTATTCTGTTTATTTCCTAAGCTAAAAAACACATCAAAATAATCTATCTAGAGCATATTGGAGATGATCATGAAAAAAATTCTAGTGACTTCACTGCTATTAACCTTTGTTTTAACGGGTTGTAATACAATTAAAGGCGTGGGCGAAGACGTATCTTCTGCAGGTCATGCGGTGAGTAACACTGCTGAAAAAACCCAACAAGAAATTCGCAAATAATTCTGAGTATTTCACGAATATCTTCACAAAAACCACAAAAAACCTTGTTCTCGGACAAGGTTTTTTTCACGCTAAAATTTCACTTTTGTTGCATTATTCCCCTATTATTAGCACTTACTCTTGATAAACGTCTGAAACTCTCATGACCTCTTCTGCTACTCTGGATTTAAGCCTTCAGCTTTTACGCCAACCGTCTGTCACTCCTGTCGATCACAACTGTCAAAACCTCATGGCAGAACGCTTAGAAAAAATTGGATTTAAGATTGAATCTATGCGTTTTGACGATGTAGATAACCTCTGGGCGCGTAAAGGTACAGAAGCACCTGTCTTTTGCTTTGCAGGTCATACAGATGTTGTACCGACAGGCAATTTAGACGCATGGAATACCGATCCATTTGTACCTGAAATTCGTGATGGCAAACTTTATGGTCGTGGCAGTGCTGACATGAAAACAGCATTGGCAGCCATGGTCGTTGCCTCTGAACGCTTTGTCGCCAAACATCCTGACCACAAAGGCTCAATTGCCTTTTTAATCACCTCAGATGAAGAAGGCCCATCCATTAACGGCACCGTAAAAGTTGTAGAAACGTTGGAAGCACGTCATGAAAAAATGACTTGGTGTTTGGTGGGTGAACCTTCAAGTACCCATAAATTAGGCGATATTATTAAAAATGGGCGTCGCGGTTCGCTTAATGGTGTCTTAACGGTAAAGGGTAAACAAGGTCATGTGGCTTATCCACACTTGGCAATTAACCCGATTCATACCGCGTCTAAAGCGATTTCGGAACTTTGTGAAACGGTGTGGGATCATGGCAATGAATACTTCCCTGCCACCTCATTTCAAATTTCAAATATTCAAGCAGGAACAGGCGCGACCAATGTTGTCCCTGGCAATATGACGGTGACCTTTAACTTCCGTTATTCGACTGAAGTGACTGCAGACGAACTAAAAGCTCGCGTCTTGGAAATTTTAGATCGCCATCAAGTGGATTATGAAATCGAGTGGACGCTTTCAGGTTTGCCATTTTTAACCCCTGTAGGTGAATTGGTTAATGCTGCACGTCAAGCCATTCGCAATGTCACAGGTGTTGAAACAGAATTATCGACCAGTGGCGGTACATCTGATGGTCGCTTTATTGCGCCAACAGGTGCGCAAGTGTTGGAGTTAGGCGTACTCAATGCCACCATTCACCAAATTAACGAGCATGTTGATGTGGCTGATTTAGAGCCATTGGCAGAAATTTATGAACAGATTTTGGAAGGGTTATTGACTTAAACCCTATAAGATTAGTTGCATGAAGCAGAAAAGGAACTCCATTTTGAGTTCCTTTTCTATTTTACAACGGAGAAAAATTGCGTTTAAGCCGTCAAGTTTTCTTGAATGTATTGTAAATTTGGTACATGAAAGACCTGCTCACCCATACGGACATATTGGAATACCGCAGGATCAGTCGTGGTTTGCTGGTCATCATCTACCACTTCAGAAATACGCAAGCGCAGGGTTTTAGGCATTTCATTGCACATCAAAGCAAAACGCTGCTCCATTTCATCGCCTTCAATAACCAGTGCCACGCCCATTTTTTTCTCTGGGTCATTGACCGCATAAACAGGCAATTGCGATTCGTGCCATTCCACAGTTTTAACTTGAGTGGCGTTATCCAGCGCTGACAACACAATATTTTGAGGTATCAGCATTGGTTGTTTACCATGACATTCAACAATATAAGCATCAATAAAACCGGTAGATACGGTAATTAAATGTTGCAGCTCTTGCTGACTGATTTGCCCGAGTAAATTTGGACTATTCGTCTGACTCATCGTTTACCCCTGACTGACTGCTAATAATTGTTCAATATTGGCAAGCAATTCTGCCTCTTGGAACGGTTTCCCCATGTAATGCGTCACACCTAAGCTAAACGCTCGTTCGCGGTGTTTTTCACCTGTACGTGACGTAATCATGATGATCGGCAGATTGCTATGCATGTCGTGGTGGCGCACAAGGTTAGTCACCTCAAAACCATCCATACGTGGCATTTCAATATCCAGTAACATCAAGTCAGGTTTGACGTTTTCAAGCTGCTCCATGGCATCGACACCATCTTTAGCAGTCACGATATCATAACCTTGACGCTCAAGCAGACGTGAAGTTACTTTACGTACGGTGACTGAGTCATCCACGATCATAATTAAGCGGCGCGTATCACGACGTTGGCTATCACGTTGATCGCTGGCTTGTTTGGTACGTTGCGTTGCAAGAATTTGACGGGCAATGTTCTGACCATCCAAAATCAAACAAACTTGACCATCACCCAAAATAGTTGCGCCTGCAATTGCACCAATGCTTGAGAACTGTTGTCCAATTGGTTTCACAACAATTTGACCACGCGAACCAATCAACTGATCGACTAGTAAAGCAATGGTTTGACCTGTGCTGCCTTTAATTAACAGAACAGGTAGTGAATGACCCACATGGCTTAAACGCGGTAATGGCTGATTGCCAACGAACTCAGATAAGTAACGTAACTTGTAGTTCTGGTTGTCAATTTGGAAGAAATCTTCATTGCTGTTGAAGTAAGATTCCAAAGTGGTTGGTGCAATACGTACAATACGGTCAATTTGCGCCAACGGTACAGCAAATTGTTGATCACCAACTTTAACCATTAAGGCATCGGATACCGCAACCGTCGTTGGTACACGAATACTAAAGGTTGTGCCTTGACCTAATGTTGAATCTACAGAAACGTGACCGCCGAGCGCCTTAATCTCACTTTGCACCACGTCTAAACCAACGCCACGACCTGAAATTTGTGTAACCGATTGTGCTGTTGTAAAGCCTGGGTGGAAAATGTATTGCAGAATTTCGTTTTTATCTAAATTCTGATCGGCTTTGATTAAACCTAAGCTCAATGCTTTTTCTTTAATCTTGGCATCATCAATACCCTTACCATCATCCACAAAAGTCACCACAACATCTGTGCCTTGACGGGTAATGTTCAGTTCAATTTTACCAACTTCAGGTTTATTGGCTGCAGCACGTTGTGCAGGGTCTTCAATCCCATGGTCGACCGCGTTGCGCAGCATGTGTTCAAACGGTGTCACCAAACGCTCTAGAATGGTACGGTCTAATTCACCTTCAGTGTTATAAACCACCAGTTCTGTCGGACGGTTTAAGGTCGATGAAGTCTGACGCACAATACGTTGTAAACGTGGCAATAAACGTGAGAATGGTACAAGGCGTGTACGCATCAAGCTTTCTTGAATTTCAGCCTGAATACGTGATTGTTGTAATAACAAACCTTCGGCATCACGAATTTTTTCAGCCAAGGTGCTCTTAAAGTCCACCAAGTCCGATGCAGATTCCGCCAGAGATTTAGACAACTGATTCAACGATGAATATTGGTCCATCTCTAATGGGTCAAAGTCTGCATAACGTGAGTTTTCAGAACCATGCTTGGCAATAATTTGCGATTCCAGCTCGCCTTCCATTCGGCGTAACTGATCGGCAAGACGTTTAATCGCCAATTCCATCTCATTCAACGTACCGCCTAGTTGCCCAAGCTCCATTTCAATACGTGAACGGTTAATCGAGTTCTCGCCTGACAAGTCAATCATCTTCTCGACTAAATCGGCCGAGATACGAATCATCTCATTGCTATTATCCAGCTGTGTGGTTTCGCCCCACTCACCCGACATTGCAGGCGGCTCTGTACCATCACCCTGAACAAACTCATAACTACGGCTTGGCGATAACAAGTCGGTATGCGTTAAACGCTCAGGCAATTGTGCAGATACATCCACAAACTGCATTGCCGACAAGCTAGATTTTAAGCTGTCATAATTGCTGTAATCTGCTTTGAAAATTGCATCACGTAACCACGCTAACGTGGTTTGCAACAAGGCATCATAAACATTTGAGTTAAATTGATGCACAGCAAACTGTTCAAAGGCACTTTCAAGTTGATAGGCGATTTGCGCAACAGACTCAATTTCAGCCATACGTGCACCGCCTTTTAAGCTGTGCGCCGCACGTTGTAATTGAAGCAAGATACTTCGGTCACTACGCTGCTCAAACCATTGTTTCAAGCGCTGATCTGCAGCATCCAAAATTTCTTCCGCTTCTTCTCTGAAAGTCTCAACCACAATTGAATGTAATTGCTCATCTTCAGATTCAGCACTTGCTTCAAGACTTGCAGTTTCTGTGATCGGTTCAAATGCCGCAGCAGCGGTGTCTTCAAGATGTGCATCATCAGCAATAACTGCGTCATCTTCAGCTAAATCTGCAGTTGTATCTTGCAACGCTTTTACCGCCAACTCAGGCTGTGCATCAACCTCTTCTACTGCCTCAATAGTCTGTTCAGGCTGCGCTGCGGTTGTCGCACTTGCAACTGACACATCTGCATCGCCTTGTGCCAAGCTAACAATGTTGCCTAAAATTGCAATCGACTCTGGCGCAGCATAGTCCACACGCTCATCACGAATGGTCTGAATACGGTCTGCAATATCATCTTGCACCAAACGAATAATTTGAATTAACGCAGGTGAAACAACAATTTGGTTGTTAATGATACGCTCGTAAATCGACTCAAGGTTGTGTGCAATTAAACCAATATGCGTCGCAGAAATCATATTTGCACCACCTTTTAAAGTGTGCAAATAACGCATTAAGTTATTTAACGCCGAAGTATCGCTGGCGTCTTTTGACCAAGTATTGACATCTTCATCCATACCCACCAAAAGCTCTTCTGCTTCTTCCAAGAAGATATCCAGCAAGTCAGGATCGAAGTCTTTGTTGGCATCATCGGCATGCATGTTTTGTTGATCTGATGCAATACGTTGTGACAATTGCGCCAAATTCACTGTGCCCGAATTTTCGCTAGCAACTGCAGCAGGCACCGCTTCAGGTTCTGCAACAACTGTTGTTTCTACAGCATTGTCGCTCACTGATGTTTCAGCATCTTCAAGTGCAATTGCATCAATGTCTTGCTGCACAAATGCAGTTAAGTCATTTAAGGTTTTCTGAATGTCTTCTGTAACCGTAACACGCTGTCCCGCAGCCAAGGTATCGAATAAATGAATAAACTCTTGGTGCGCCTGTGCAAATAACTCATAACCATATTCAGAGTTAAGCAAGATTGGCTTGGCTAAAACACTGTCGTAAGCGGCTTTAAGTTCTTCAGTAAATTGATGGATACCCACAGACGCACGGTTATCGGTATGCTCTACCAATAATTGTGCTTGTGCACTGAGTTCTTCTAAATAGCTTGGGAATTGCGCTTGCGCCAATTTATCAAATTCAAATTCGGCATCAAGTAAACGATCAATATTCAGTTCGATTAGCTTCGATACTAAACCTTGAGGATTAGAGTCTTCTGTATCGCTGGTGCTAAAGCCGTAGCTATCCCATGCTTTATTAAAAGTTGCATAGATTACATCTAAACCATCACAGTGACCTTGACGAAGTACATGCAGATAATCACGGACAAATTCTGCATATTGCACCAACAGCGCAGTTTCTTTAGAGGTGGATTCAATTTCATCTTGCACAAATGTTTTAAACAAGTTTTCAACTTTAGAACTGGCTTGAAAAACTTGATCAATTTGCGCCATAGACGAACTGCCGCGCAGTGTATGTAAAGCACGAATTAAGCCATTATAGTCTTGTGAGTGAATCTGATCTTGCGCCAAGAACTGATCAATTGTTGCTAAATGCTCTTCAGCTTCTTCCACAAAAATAGCCAGAGTTTCAGCCAATAGGCTCGCATCAGCAGCCTCTTCTTGTGCAACTTCTGTCTGCGGCATTTCTTCAGCAGTTATTACATCTTCAGATGATTCAACTGCTGTGACTACTGCTGTTTCAACTGCAGCATCCGCCAATTCTAGTCCTGTCGGCATATCAGTGGCAGTCAGTTGATCCGCTAAAATCAGCAACTCTTCCAATGCAGGTTCAGGACTTTGGTTTTGCTGTAATTGTTGTCCTAAAAGCACTAATGGGCGTAAATCAAGATCAATTAAACCGACTTGTTTAAAAATTGGATAAAGCTTGTATTGATAAATATTTAAAACAGTTTTTGCGTATTTTTGAATATCAGTATTGAGTGTTACCGCACCCGAAAGCACACGGTTTAAAGTATCTTCAACCGTCCATGCCAATTCGCCCGCAGACTTCGCACCCACCATGCGACCCGAGCCTTTTAAAGTGTGAAAGTGACGACGAATAGTCACTAAAGTTTCTTGATCTGTTGGGTTCGCAAACCAAGTAGTAAATAATGGATTTAATTCTTCGAAGATTTCTTCAATTTCTTCGACAAAAATTTCAAGAATTTCCGCATCTTGCTCAAGATAACTATCTTCAGGAAGCGTCATTGTTTCGACTAAATTTTTTAATATTTCTTTCATAGCTAAGGCTTCTTACGTTTTCAGCACCAAAAGGCACTTCAACTTAATTGTAACCATCCTGAATGCCCCTAACCCAAAAGTTAAGTTCATCTTTGCGATGCTTTATCTCTGAATGATGGTGTACCCATAACTGTGTATAGGTACACCTTTCCCCAAGCTGGAATCCCGCTTATTCAGGTAGTTTAAAGTCAGTTACAGATTCACGTAATGATTCTGCCATGTTGGCCAACTCAGATACCGAACGTGCAGTATCGAAAGTTGCACTGGTCGTTTGCGAGGTAATTTCCTGTACAACGTTCATCGTGGTTGCAATGTGACCTGCAGAAGCAGACTGAAGTTTTGCAGCATCCGAAATGTTAGAAATCAATTTCGCAAGGTTGGTCGATACCGTTTGAATCTCATCCAGTGCAACACCCGCATCTTTAGATAAGTTCGCACCACGCACAACTTCGGATGTGGTTTGTTCCATCGAAATTACGGCTTCGTTGGTATCGGTCTGAATGGTTTTAACCAGTGTTTCAATCTGCTTGGTTGCAGATGCTGAACGTTCCGCTAGACGCTGTACCTCGTCGGCTACGACTGCGAAACCACGACCTGCTTCACCCGCCATAGACGCCTGAATTGCTGCGTTTAATGCCAAGATGTTAGTTTGGTCGGCAATATCGTTAATCAAGGCAACGATGTTACCAATCTCTTGTGAAGATTCACCCAAACGCTTAATACGTTTAGAGGTTTCTTGAATCTGCTCACGAATGATATCCATACCTTCAATTGAACGGTTTACAACGTCTGCACCATTCGATGCAATATGTACTGAACGTTCTGCTACCGCTGCTGATTCTTCAGCGTTGGCAGATACTTGGTCAATCGACATTGCCATTTCGTTAATTGCGGCAGATGCACCTGCAATTTCTTGCGCCTGATGCTCAGATGCTTCAGCAAGCTGGTTGGTAATGTTCTGTGTGGTTGCCGTATATTGTGCAACTTCGTGCGATGTTTCGTGAATACGCGATACAAGGTCACGTAATTGGTCAATTGCGAAGTTAATCGAGTCGGCAATTGCACCCGTGAAGTCTTCCGATACTGTTGCGTATGAACGTAAGTCACCATCTGCAAGGTCGGCAATCTCATCGAGTAAACGTAAAATCGCGTTCTGGTTACGGTCATATTCATCTTGTAGACGAACCACGCGAGTTTTATCGGCTTCACCACGTAAGTTCAAGAGTTTGAATACACAGAATAAGAACGCAAGTAATGCTGCAATTAAGCCAATTGCAGGAATTGCAATAGACCAACCTGAACCGCTAGACAATTTATTTAAATTGGTTAAAAGCTTATCTGACTGATCAAAAATAGAAGATGATGCCTGACGTACTTTTACAATTTGTGTTGAGTTATTTAAAACTGTTGCAGCAGCAGATTTCAATACATCTTCATATTCTGCTTGAATACCTTCTAATGAACTACGTAAATCTTCTTGAGTAATACGTTGTACACCAAGTTCCGCACTACCATTTAACTGTGCTGCCAAGTAAGCACCAAACGTTTCGGTATCAGCACTAAAGTCATCTGCAGATTCACGTGAACTGTCTGTACCTGTTAATACAGAACTGATTGAACGTAAAATACGTTCTGCAATGAATACTTGGTTCTTTGCAATAACCACCTGGCTACTTGGCATGTCTTGACGTGCCATTTGGTCAACCATCAAGTTATATTCAGCCTGAATACCCGGAATGGTTTCACCAATTGCAATGTTGGTGTCATAGAGTTGGTTAATGATTTTTTGTTGCGAAGCAATCAAATCAATATTTTCAGAAACCGATTTCCACTGTGTTTCCACTTCACGCAGTGTATCTGTGCTGGCATGAATATCCTTCACTGTTTCTAAGTGAGCAGCAAAGGCTTTTTGTGAATCTGTTAAGTTTTTAATAGATTCAGGCGTACCTGATGCAGTCGCTTCAGTTGCTTGACGTGAAATGGTTTGTGACAACAGACGTAAATCACCCAAACTACGGGTAAAATCGTTATTACGCGGCACGCTATAAAAAAGGTATAACAACAGGAAAAGCGATAAGATGATACAAAAAGCTGCGCCTAAAATAAGTGGCTTAGATTTTTCTGTTTCGCCAAATACACTCGCAAACTCTTCTGTTCGCGCCTGTAATTTTGCAAAAAAACCTGGACCACTTGCTTTACGGACGGTTTCTTCGCCTGAATTTTTCTTTTTAAGTTTAAAGCCCATGCAGCTTCTCCCCGATTGACGCCTTCATTTTTTAGGTGCGCGACAGTTAATTTATAAATTTTATAGATGCGTTCATGTATTTTGGGTTTTGCAATAAACGACTAAATAAGAAAACATGCCATTGTTGGTTATGTTGGTGAAAATACCCCTGACAATATTCTTGTAAATTACTATCTAAATCATTGTGTTTAGAAAAGAAACTTTTCTTATTAAAGTGCTGTATACCCAAAACTTGATCTACAACTAAACCGACATAATGGTCATTATGACTAATACACATTACTTTTTGAGTAGGTGAATATTGGCTGCTTTGCCCAGAAACATAATGTGCCAAATCTGAAACTGAAAGTAATCTTCCGCGAATATTCGCTAAACCTACTACCCAAGGTTGGGTATTTGGCACTGGCGTATATTTCGGTGGATAAATAACCTCAGAAACTTCTCCTAATGGAGCAACGAAATATTGCCCCATCATCTCAAAAGCAATGCCTGACCAGCGGTTTACCTCATTTTCGGTACTAACGTAGTTTTTGTTTCCACGTTTAGATAACCGAAGCAATTCAATAAAACCATTTGCAGCCATAGCTTATCCTGCATTAAGGTGTTGATTAATCACATCAATTAATTGTTTTTCGTCAACAGGCTTAGTTAAGTAATCGCTTGCACCTTGGCGTTTTCCCCAAACACGATCAGTTGCCTGATCTTTGGTACTCACAATTACAATTGGAATGTGTTTAGTGGTATCACCACGCGAAATTTGACGTGTTGCCTGAAAGCCATTCACGCCTGGCATAACCACATCCATTAATACTAAATCTGGTAATTCAGCTTGCGCCATGGTCACGCCATCTGCACCATTCGCTGCTTCAATGACTTCAAAACCATGCTTGGTCAAGATTTCTCTAAAGCGGAATGTTTCTGTAGGTGAATCATCTACAATAAGAATACGAGCCATTATTTTCCCCAATAAATCTAACTAACTAATAATTATGCGGTCACGTGGTTACGAATGGCGTTTAATAATTCATCTTTACTAAATGGTTTAGTCAGATACTCATCAGAACCCACGACACGTCCTTTAGCTTGGTCAAATAAACCATCTTTACTTGATAGCATAATGACAGGAATGTTTTGGTAGTTTTGCGAGTTTTTAATTAAGGCACACGTTTGGTAACCATCTAGGCGTGGCATCATAATATCTACGAATACGATATCTGGATTTGATTCTGCAATTTTGGATAAAGCTTCAAATCCATCAACTGCGGTAACCACTTCACAACCTTCACGCTGCAGAAGTGTTTCAGCTGTACGGCGAATGGTTTTTGAATCATCAATCACCATGACTTTTAGATTTTGGAATTTATCGTCCATTCAATGACCCTTCCCATTTTTGTTTGTACAAGCAACTGAGTAGAAAAATCTTACACATTGATCGTATTTTTAACATATCTTTACTTGTAGTTTCAATGAACATATTTAGTGTAAATCTACACTTTTACACCATTATCACCAAACCGCTCACACTTTCTTGTGACCATTGATATTTTTTATCGGTTGTATTTTTTTAATTCCTAATTTTGATCTAATATAACACTATTATTACGTGTAATTTAAGTAATTTAGTCAACTTTATTGTGGGGGACAACGTGAGCACTTTTTTTGCAAAATCACTCGCTGTCAAATTAAAACAAAATAAGCAGTCACTTAAATTGGGCATGCTTGCTTTACTGCTCTTGTCCTCTGCCCCACTCATGGCTGACAGCCAGAACAAAGCGGTGTGGTATCGCTATTATGATCAACATAGCGTTGCAAATATTAGTAGTAATGTGACACCTAATCATATTCGTCATGGCTATGAAGCATTAGACCGTAACATGCAAGTGATTCAGCGCGCACGTCCATACAACACTGAAATGGATATTAAAAAAGCCCCACAACGTGCTGCTCAAGCGTATCAAATGGAATCTGATCAGCGTTTAAAAAAAGCCTATACCAATAGTCAAACCGCAATCACTAAACGTAATAACGCTTTAGCGCATATTAAAAAGCAAATTATTTTCCAACAAGAACAACTCAAACAGCTGCAAAATGACCGTATTACTTTTAAACGTCAAGAAATGGAGTATTTACGCAAGGTCAAACCTGTGCCTGCACAACTAAAAACCAATTTGGACAATAACTTAAAAAACATCGAGCTTAAAAAAGATATGATTCAATCTTTACAAACAAGCTATCGAAATACACAAGCAGAATACGACAGAATTATTACTCGCTTAAAAGCACTTGAATAGTTGATTTGAATTACCTTGTCATTTTGGCAATCAATAAGGACAAATATGCATGCACATTGCACAGCGTATCGCAGTTAGGTTTAATCGGCAGCATTTACCCATTTTTCGTATCGGTGCAATCGGTTTATGTATTTTGCTGAGTGCCTGCCAAAAAACAGAAACTGAAAATAAAACAACAGTATCAGAAAAAATTGAACTCATTCAGCAAGATTTAGTGACACCACAACAAGGCAGCGCAATCAGTAAAACTGCCTTTACAGGCACAGTGCGTGCTGTGAATCAAAGCAGTATTCAAGCACAGGTGACTGCCACAGCAACCTCAGTCTATGTCAAAGTGGGAGATAGCGTACAACGTGGTCAAACCTTGCTACGCTTAAATAATCAGGATAATGCTGCGCGTTTAGCACAAGCTCGCGCCAATTTAGCTGCAACGCAAGCGCAAGCCAACCAAGCCCGCAATATGATGCAACGAAAAAAACGTTTGCTCGATCAGGGTTTTATTTCACAAGTGGAATATGAGCAAAGTCAGTTAGATTATCGTGCGCAAATGGAAAATGTACGCGCCCAACAAGCCAATGTCGATATTGCACTAAAAGCCGATCAAGATGGCACGATTACCAGTCCAATTCATGGTGTCATTACCCAACGTCAAGTTGAGCCTGGGCAAACTGTGGCTGCAGGACAAACCTTATTTGAAGTCGTCGATCCGAACCAATTAGAAATTCAAGCGAAATTACCAAGCGACTTACAAGCCGCACTCAAAATTGGTCAAAAAATTGAATATCAACTCCAAGGACAAGCAAACACATTTAATGCACAAATTAGCCGTGTTTCTCCTGTTGCGGATTTAGCCAGTCGTCAAATTGAATTTTTTGCAACCCCGCTTGATCGTCTTCCCTCTTTAAGTATTGGGGCATTTGTGGATGGTTATATTTTAGCGAACACGACAATTTCAGGGCAAATCATCCCACTCAATACCATTCACGATATCCAAAACAAACCTTATGTTTGGGTGATTCGAGATCAAAAAATTGCCCGCGTGGATATCACAGTTTTAGAACAGCGCTATAGTGACAATACTGCTGTGATTCAAGGCTTACAGAGCAGTGATCTAGTCAGTCGAGTGGTGTTCAACCCCGATCAAATTCAGCAGCAGGTGATCATTCAAAATAACCCTCAATAAATTGAATTTCATCTCAATGCAGTAGTGCAGATGTCCAATAAATAAAAAATCAGGATCGTTGTTATGTGGTTTACCCGAGTTAGCGTCAAGTATCCCGTTTTTACCATCATGATGATGTTTTGTCTAATGGTGCTTGGCTTGGCTTCATGGCAACGTATGGGCGTGGAAGAATTTCCTGACGTCGATTTTCCGTTTGTAGTGGTTTATACCAGTTATCCGGGTGCATCACCTGAAACAGTTGAATCTGAAATCACCAAGAAAATGGAAGATCAGATCAACACCATTTCTGGACTCAAACAACTGGTTTCACAATCCAGTGAAGGGCTATCTACTATTATTGCCGAGTTTAATTTAGATGTTCCTTCGGCAGTGGCGGCACAAGATGTACGCGATAAAATTTCGTCTGTCAGTGCAGGGTTTCGAGATGAAATTCAAGACCCAGTGGTGGAGCGCTACGATCCAACTGCCAATGCAGTGATGTCGATAGTTTTTGAATCCTCACAAATGTCCTTACGCGATTTAAGTTCCTATTTAGATCAACAAGTTGTACCGCAACTACGCACTGTGTCTGGTGTCGGAACTGTTAATTTATTGGGTGATGCACAGCGACAAATTCGGATTGAGGTAGATCCACAAAAGTTAATGAGTTTTGGCTTAGGTGTAGATCAGGTCATCAACACGCTCAAAGCTGAAAATATTGAAGTACCTGGCGGCACACTCAAACAAGCCAATAGTGAATTGGTGGTCGAAATCCAATCCAAAGTCATTCATCCTCTGGCTTTTGGCGATTTAATTATTGCCAATAAAAATGGTGCGCCAATCTTTTTAAAACAAGTTGCCACAATTCAAGATAGTCAGGCAGAGCTGGAAACCAGTGCATTTTTAAATGGGCAAACTGCGGTTGCTGTCGATATCTTGCGTAGTTCAGACTCTAATGTCATTGAAGTGGTAGATAACACTTATAAAACCTTAGAACGTATTCAAACCCAACTGCCTGCTGGCATGACTGCAAAGGTCGTGGTGGATTCTTCTAAAGGGATTCGTGGCAGTATCCGTGATGTAGCGCGCACCATTATTGAGGGTGCGATTCTGGCAGTCCTGATTGTACTGTTGTTTCTTGGTTCATTCCGTTCTACCGCCATTACAGGATTGACCCTGCCAATCGCCCTACTCGGCACACTCACCTTTATTTGGGCATTTGGCTTTACCATCAACATGATGACCTTACTGGCACTCTCGCTCAGTATTGGCTTATTGATTGATGATGCAATTGTGGTTCGTGAAAATATTGTGCGTCATGCCGATATGGGCAAAGACCATGTCAGGGCTGCTTTGGATGGTACTAAAGAAATTGGCTTGGCAGTTTTAGCAACCACCCTAACCATTGTGGCGGTATTTTTACCTGTAGCATTTATGGGCGGAATTATCGGACGCTTTTTCTATCAATTTGGTGTCACCGTCAGTACTGCCGTACTGATTTCCATGTTTGTCAGTTTTACGCTGGATCCAATGCTTTCTGCACACTGGGCAGAAAAAGCAAATCCGAATAAAAAACCTGGACGGTTAAAACGCTTCTTAAACTGGATTTCTAACAAACTCGACAATTTAAGCCATCATTATGAAAAACTTTTAAAATTAGCACTACGATTTCGCGTTATTACCTTATTGATTGCAGTGGGCTCATTATTTGCAGCACTCGGATTATCCAAACTGATTGGCACAGAGTTTGTACCTGTACCCGACAAAGGTGAAATTCGGATTAAATTTGAAACACCTGTAGATGCCTCGCTTGAATATTCACAAGCAAAATTAAAACAAGTAGATCAAATCATCCGTCAACACCCTGAAGTACGTGCGACTTACGGAGCCATTAACAGCGTAACAGATCGCGGGAAAAATCATGTTAATTTGCGTGTAACTGTCAGCCCACGTAATGAACGTCAACAAACGCTAACCGAACTCAATAACGAATTTCGCCAGCGTCTACAAAGTGTTGCGGGCATCACCATCACCTCTGTCGCCTCTGCCGATGAAACGGTTTCTGGTGGGCAAAAACCTGTGATGGTGTCTATTAAAGGCCCTGATTTAGCAGAATTACAAAAAATCTCTGACCGCTTTATGACCGAAATTGCTCAGGTGAATGGTATTGTCGATTTAGAAAGCTCGCTAAAAGCTCCTAAACCTACATTAGGTGTTCATATTAACCGTGTCCTTGCCAGCGATTTAGGGCTATCGGTAAATCAAATTGCCAATATTATCCGCCCACTGATTGCGGGGGATGATGTCACCACTTGGCAAGATGAACGTGGCGAAACCTACGATGTCAATGTTCGCCTTACAGAAAACCATCGTAGCTTGCCGAGCGATGTGCAAAATATGTATTTAACTTCACAAAAAACCGATGCCAATGGACAAAATATTTTAGTGCCTCTAGCAAGTGTGGCGAAGTTTGAAGAAAGTTTAGGTGCAGCGCAAATCAACCGCCGTGATTTGGCCCGTGAAGTTTTGGTCGAAGCTAACACTGCTGGACGTCCTGCAGGGGACATTGGTGCCGACATTCAAAAAATTCAGGATAACTTTAAATTACCCGCAGGTTATAGCTTCGACACTCAAGGCGCCAATGCTGACATGGCTGAATCTGCAGGTTATGCACTGACTGCAATTACCCTGTCTATTGTGTTTATTTATATTGTTTTAGGTTCGCAATTCAACAGTTTCATTCACCCCGCAGCAATTATGGCTTCCCTACCTTTATCGTTGATTGGAGTATTCTTGGCACTGTTTATTTTTAACTCGACCATGAACCTGTTTTCTATTATCGGTATTATTATGCTGATGGGATTGGTCACCAAAAATGCGATTTTACTAATTGATTTTATTAAAAAAGCCATGGATCAGGGCGATTCACGTTATGATGCAATTATAGCTGCAGGGAAAACCCGTTTACGCCCTATTTTAATGACCACCAGTGCAATGGTGATGGGGATGGTGCCACTCGCACTTGGCTTGGGTGAAGGCGGCGAACAAAGTGCGCCTATGGCACACGCAGTCATTGGCGGTGTAATTACATCCACCCTACTCACCTTGGTGGTCGTACCTGTCATTTTCACTTACTTAGATGATTTTAAGAATTTTATGTTACGCCAAACGCGTAAACTGATTTCTTAAAATCTCACGCAAAGTCACACAATCGTTCGGGCTAAATTTTAACGCAAGTTTAGCCCGATTTTTATTGTATAATCTGGCTTTGAAAAAACTCCATTTAACGCTTCACTTTTTAGGACAGTTTCCATGCGCGCGAGTCGCTTTTTATTTGCTACGTTAAGAGAAACCCCAAACGATGCCGAGGTGATTTCTCACCAGCTGATGTTACGTGCGGGTATGATTCGTAAATTGGCTTCAGGTTTATATACTTGGCTGCCAATGGGTGTGCGTGTGCTAAATAAAGTTGAAGCCATTGTTCGTGAAGAAATGAATCGCGCAGGTGCTTTAGAAACTTTTATGCCTGTCACTCAGCCTGCCTCACTTTGGGAAGAATCAGGGCGTTATGTGCAATACGGTCCTGAATTACTACGCTTTAAAGATCGCCACGACAATCCTTTTGTACTTGGCCCAACACATGAAGAAGTCATTACCGATTTGGCGCGTAATGAATTAAAAAGCTATAAGCAATTGCCAATCAACTTCTATCAAATTCAAACTAAATTCCGTGACGAAATTCGCCCACGTTTTGGGGTAATGCGTTCACGCGAATTTATTATGAAAGATGCTTATTCTTTCCATACCGATCAAGCTTCTTTACAAAAAACCTATGATGTGATGTACGACACCTACTGCCGTATTTTCTCGCGCCTAGGTTTAGACTTCCGCCCAGTACAAGCTGATACAGGTTCTATTGGTGGTTCTGGTTCACATGAATTCCACGTTCTGGCTTCAAGCGGTGAAGATGATATCGCCTTCTCTACCGAATCTGATTATGCAGCCAATATTGAAATGGCTGAAGCTATTTTGGTGGGTGAACGTGCTGCTGCAACGCAAGAACTCAACATTGTAGATACACCAAATCAAAAAACCATTGCGGAAGTTTCTGCATTTTTAGGTACAAATAGCAACCAATCAGTCAAAGCGCTCTTGGTTCAAGGTATTGCAGATGAAACAGGTCAAGTGCCTGTGATTGCATTATTCCTGCGCGGTGACCATGAACTCAACGAAATTAAAGCAGAAAAGCATCCACAGATTGCTGCACCACTTACTTTTGCAACCGATGCACAAATTGCAGCTTTAGGTTTAACTGCTGGTTTTGTTGGTCCACAAGGTTTGGTTGAAAAAGGCATAACAGTGATTGTAGACCGTGCTGCATCGATATTGTCTGACTTCGTTGCAGGTGCAAACCAAGTTGATCAACACGCAACAGGTGTGAACTGGGAACGCGATGCACAATATACTGAAGTTTACGATTTACGTAACGTCGTTGAGGGCGATCCATCTCCAGATGGCAAAGGAACTCTACAAATTAAACGCGGTATTGAAGTCGGTCATATCTTCCAGCTTGGTACTAAATACTCAGAAGCGTTAGGCTGCAAAGTATTAGGTGAAGATGGCAAACCGTTTACTGTTACCATGGGATGCTATGGGATTGGAGTAACACGTGTCGTTGCCTCTGCCATTGAACAAAATTTTGATGATAAAGGGATTATTTGGCCTGCAGCCATCGCACCATTTGAAATTGCGATTGTACCAATGAACGCACATAAATCACCTCGCACATTAGAAGCAGCAGAAGCACTTTATGCTGAACTTCAAGCTGCGGGTTATGATGTATTACTGGATGATCGTAATGAACGTCCTGGGGTGAAATTCTCTGACCTTGAGCTTACAGGTATTCCGCACCGTATTGTGATTGGTGAGAAAGGTTTAGATGCAGGTACTTTTGAATATAAAGGTCGTCGTGATGCTGAATCTAGCAACCTAACGAAAGAAGAATTACTCATCAAAATTGCCAAATAAGAGTAAGCGTCCGCTGAATCCCATACCTATTTTTTAATTCGATTTAGGTTTCCAGCAGTGCGGCAGCAATTCTTCAATTTGGGTCACTTTGTGTGTCGGTAACCTTTTCAGCACATCACTTAAATAGGCATACGGATCCAAGCCATTCAGCTTTGCTGACTGGATTAAAGTCATGATGTTTGCCGCTCGCTGACCACTGCGCAGCGAACCTGCAAACAGCCAGTTCTTGCGTCCCAACGCCCAGGGACGCATCTGATTGTCGGGTAGTCAGACGCAGTTACCTACGTCCAACCCCCTAAGAACCGTGCATGCGAGTTTCCCAGCACACGGCTCAAGCCTCTGCTAAGGCGCCATTCGGCACCCGGTTATACATCGTTGACATTGGCAAACTGAACACTCCTCGGACAATACAGATGGTAAATCTCAAGATTAGCAACTGCATCCGTTCCACCATGACTTAGCTTCACAATATGACGGCTGTGCCATGGTGTATCTTTGGTGACTGGTTTAAGACAGGCGCAGCAGCGACCACCTTGTTTTAGCCACACCCGATACAGCTTGGCTCGCCCCTTTGCGGAGACCAGCATTCTTTTACCCCATCGGGATTCGAAGTACTCATCCCATGCGGGGTCATGAGGGTTAGCAGCAGCCTTGATCTTGATATGTCGCACAATTGGCGTGTCCGAGGCAGACACTAATGTGTATTGTCGCTTCCGACCATCAGCGGACTGTTCATCACATGAGAACACCCATCGACGCGCTCCTTGTACTTTGAAATACCGATCTTTGACCCATCGGAGTGTCTTGCGAGGGTGGCGACGTACAGCCCATCGCCAGAGCATTTCCCACACTGCGTTGTCTACCTGGTTGAAAACCTTCTTGGCAACGACATGACTATGATAGTTGGCCCAACCCCTTAGAATCGGGTTGAGCAAACCGATCAAAGTGGCCTGTCGTGTCGCTTTGTTTGCATTGATTAATGCTCGCAGCTTGTCAAGATGAGCGCTGATGTTTGCCTTTGACGGCTTGATCAGTAGCTTGCCGTTGTACTTACGTACGTTCCAGCCAAGAAAATCGAACCCGTTCCCTATGTGCGTGATTTTGGTCTTTTCCTGAGAGAGCACGAGACCGCGCTCCGCCAGAAATTCAACCACGGCAGGGCGAACTTCATTTTCGAGCCACTCTTTAGAATACCCCGTGATGATGAAATCATCCGCATACCGTACCAGTTGCAGCTTTTTGCCTGTCCATTTGGCGTTAGGGAACCTCTTCGCCAGCATCGTTTCCAGTCCGTCCAAGGTCATGTTGGCCAACACCGGGGAGATAATACCTCCTTGCGGTGTTCCGGAAAGACTGGGAAACAGCTTGCTTTGGTAGACGTAACCGGCTTTGAGCCATTTCCGTAGAATCACCTTGTCCATTGGGAGGTTGGTGATCATCCAGTCATGGCTGATATTGTCGAAACAGCCTTGAATGTCACCCTCTAGCACCCACTCCGCACTTACTTTTCTTGACAGCACACCAAAGCACTGTGCTGCAGCATCCGCGGTTGAGCGTTGTGGTCTGAATCCATAAGAGTTCCGATCAGCGGTGGTCTCCGCGATGGGTTCCAAAGCCAGCAGATGGAGCGCCTGCATGGCCCGGCATTTCATCGTGGGTATCCCGAGAGGTCTCATCTTGCCATTTTTCTTCGGAATAAGGACTCTCCGAAGCGGAAGGGGCGTGTAACCTCGCCTCTTCAACGACATCATCGCACCGGTCTTGGCCTTGGGTGTATTCCAAGTCACCTTGTCGACCCCAGCCGTGTGTTTGCCTTTGTTTTCAGACACTCGTTTTACGGCCAATGCTTTGCCACTAAACGAGTGAGTCAGCAGCCATTGCAGAGCTTTCGCCTTGTTATACCTGCCGTCTTGTACCGCCTTCACAATACGCGCTTGCAGCCCTCTGACATGACGCTGTACAGCAATCCAATCGATGCTGTCCCACGATGTGCTGGAAGGCGCACACGCTGATACTGCTGCGTTCATTTGCTCTCCCTCCATTAAAAGGGTTCTACACACTCTCTTGTGATGAGAGACCATAAGGACGTCAGCCCGCTTTCGCGTGAGGTAATGTTTCAACCTCTATCCAACCCATTACAGACTGGCATTCGCTTTTTCCTCGTTCCTTCGCCCGCATCACCATGGGCAGTTTTTGCAAACTGCTTTCCCAATGGGGGTAATACGGGATTTCCACGTTCCGCTTACTGAAGTACATCGGCTTAGGTGCCTGCTATCGACCGGGAGGCGTATGGGTCACGAATGCGTAGTAGAAAGACGCGATTCCCACCTCCATTACCGTTTTGGTTCGAGCGTATTAGCCATTTCCGCTCGTTCAATTTAACGATCGTTGCGCAGATTCACATGTGTTCACCATACCGATTATCTAGCCCTTGTCCGGCTATGGCTGCCAGAAGAGTACGCCTCTCACGATTGATACCCCGCACCTTACGGTGCCTCGTTACATTGTCGAAGGCGCTCTTTATTCAGCCTTCTAGATTCACCCGGTGACACGGGTGGTTCCCGCAGGGGGAACAACTTCATTAAGCGACTTCGTGTCGCACCTCTACCCAATTGTTGCATATCGGTAGATTGCCATCATCCAGATAGCGGCTTAAGG
>NZ_VPBU01000013.1:0-87505 GCF_013418565.1 Acinetobacter sp. YH12135 | reverse complement strand
GTGGCATTGGACCATCAGTCGCTGAACAAACAAGGATCGCACCATCCATCTGAGCAGCACCAGTGATCATGTTTTTAACATAGTCGGCGTGACCTGGGCAGTCTACGTGCGCGTAGTGACGAGTTGGGGAGTCGTATTCTACGTGAGAAGTATTAATTGTAATACCACGTGCTTTTTCTTCTGGTGCAGAGTCGATAGCAGCGTAATCTTTCGCTTCACCACCAAACTTACGTGCACATACTGTAGCAATCGCAGCTGTTAAAGTTGTTTTACCATGGTCAACGTGACCGATTGTGCCCACGTTAACGTGTGGCTTATTACGTTCAAACTTAGCCTTAGCCATGTTCATCTTCCTCGTTTACGTCGAACACAATGCTGAGTAAAACTCTGCCCCGACATATCGCCTAAAAAACTAGACACCTAATACTTGAAAAGCAGACTAATAAGCCTGCTTTTTGAAAATCTTGTGCGAATAATCGCTAAACTGTATCTGGAGCTCTTATCGAGATTTGAACTCGAGACCTCTCCCTTACCAAGGGAGTGCTCTACCACTGAGCTATAAGAGCGACAAATCCTTCGATGGAGCGGGAGACGAGGATCGAACTCGCGACATGCAGCTTGGAAGGCTGCCGCTCTACCAACTGAGCTACTCCCGCATCTATGTTGGTAATTACCACTTCTATCGAAGTTAATGGTGGTGGGAGAAGGATTCGAACCTTCGAAGCTTACGCGGCAGAGTTACAGTCTGCTCCCTTTGACCGCTCGGGAATCCCACCATTTTCACACTTACTCAGTGTTCGTTCTTTACTTAACAACTCAAACTCCCTAAGATGGTGCCGGCACACGGATTCGAACTGTGGACCTACTGATTACAAGTCAGTTGCTCTACCAACTGAGCTATGCCGGCGTTTCTTAGTGTTTCGTACGTTTCGTATCGGAACGGTGTGCAGTTTAGCAAAACTTGAAATCCGTGCAAGTGTTTTTTTCAAAAAAAACGCTAAAAACTCATAAAATCAATCCATTTGATGATAATTCAACCGCTTTGATCACTGCGCGAGCTTTTATTTGGGTTTCATTCCATTCAGATTCAGGATTTGAGTCCGCAACTAGACCTGCGCCTGCCTGCACATAGACCTTATTTTGACGAATAACACAGGTACGAATCGCAATCGACATGTCCATTTCGCCATGCCAGCCTAAATAACCAACAGCACCACCAAAAACACCACGTTTTACAGGCTCAACTTCATCAATAATTTCCATGGCACGAATTTTTGGTGCACCCGAAAGTGTCCCTGCAGGGAAAGTTGCCTGAAAAACATCCAAAGCATCGACATCGTCACGCACTTCACCTTGCACATTGGACACAATATGCATGACATGCGAATAACGCTCGATCACCATTTGATCAGTCACTTGTACTTTACCAATTTTGGCGATACGCCCGACATCATTACGCCCCAAGTCAATCAGCATTAAGTGTTCGGCAATTTCTTTTTCATCCGACAACAAATCTTGCTCAAGTGCCAAATCTTCTTCTTTGGTTTTACCGCGCGGGCGTGTACCTGCTAAAGGACGCACAGTGGCAATACCATTTTCCAAACGCGATAAAATTTCAGGTGATGAGCCGACAATATGAAACGGCTGATCATCGCCCAAAGTTTTGCCTTGTACCAAGAATAAGTACGGCGATGGGTTGAGATGGCGCAAAGCACGATAAACCTGTAACGGCTCACCATCAAAATCTGACACCATGCGATGTCCAGGCACCACTTGCATAACATCGCCTGCACGAATGTATTCTTTGACGGTATCAATGGTCGCCAAGAATTTTTCTTTGCCTGTAAGCGATTCAAAATGTGGTGGCGTATGTTTTTCTGCTTTTAGACTAATCGGGGTTGCTAAAATTTCTTCTAGTGCATCGAGTTGTTGTTGTGCCTTGTCATAAGCATCTGCCTGCGCTGCATCGGCATGCACAATTAAGAACAAGGTATCTTTTAAGTTATCAAACACGATGACTGTTTTAGACAACATCATCCAAATATCAGGCAAACCGACTGGATCTGCTGCAGGCACGTTTTTTAAACGCGGTTCGATATAACGCACTGCATCGTAACCAAAATAACCCACCAAACCACCTGTAAAGCTTGGCAATTCAGGCAAGTCAGCTTGCGTAGGCACTTTAAATTGCGCTTGAAAATCGCGGATATACTGAAACGGCTGTGCACAAGTTTGTTTTTCGATTGAACCGTCAGCATGTTGGATGGTGAGTTCACCCGCATTACAGGAGAAAACTGTAGATTCACCCAAACCAATAATTGAATAACGTGCCCAGTTTTCACCACCTTCTACAGACTCAAACAAATAGGCTTGTTGATGCTGCTTCAAACGTGCAAATACCGACAATGGAGTTTCGGTATCGGCCAAACGCTGGCGATATACAGGAATGAGGTTGTAGCCTGCTGCTTTAAGTTGTTCAAATTGAGTCAGAGTGGTCATGTGAAGCTCTCTATATTTCGATGTAGCAATGTTTTCGATAAGACGAAGTGAAGGACGGTTGTAGATTGACTAGCGTCGCCATCGAAATATGGGCATTACAGCCTGACTCATATTGATATCCTTATATAGCAATTAGCGTAAAATTATTTGATTTTTGAATCTTAAATATTTAACAATTCAGTTAAATTATCCACAATTTGTTGCGGCTGACAATTGGCAATCGGCTCACCATGATTATAGCCGTAGCTGACCACAATACAATCAATCCCCGCTCGACGCGCGGCTTCAACATCATTAGAAGAATCACCAATCATCAAGACTTGAGACTTCTCCACTTGATAATGTTCAACACAATGCAGCAATTGACGCGGGTGTGGTTTACGCTCCTCAAAGCGATCTCCACCAATCACATCAGCAAAATAGTGTTGCATCTCTAATGCTTCAACAATGGCACGAGCAGGTAGTTCAGGTTTATTGGTCACACAAACTAAGGTTTTTTGTTGTGCTTTTGCCCAGTCCAAAAATTCAATAATGCCCGGGAATGGTTGTGTGTCGATACACGGATCGGCATTATAAATTTCTAAGAAGGTGTTCAGTAGCTGTTGTTGCTGTTCAGGATGAACTTCGCCCATTAAGTGCGATAAGACACTATTGCAAAATACCGCAGTTCCCTTCCCCACCCAAGTTCGCACTTGTTCCAGTGTTACCAAAGGCAGTTGCAGTGCATTTAAACTCATGTTCATGGCGCGGTATAAATCTGTCGCAGAATCGACCAAAGTGCCATCTAAATCAAATAAAATGACTTGACGTGTATCAAGCTGAGCAATAGACATTCTTCCCCCTAAATGAACAAAGGCATGCGATCGCATGCCTTGATTGTAAAGCAAAGGCTGCTTATTTAAACAATAGCCAAGCCAAAACTGCCAAAATCACCAAGACAATCAGTGAAATCAAGCCAACAGAAGCATTTTTTTGCTGTTCTTTCTCTTGTTCCACACGAGAAACAGGCTCCTCGACAGGCACAGGTTTTGGCTCTGCTGGAACTGCATGAATATCCACACCTTCTGGAATAGGTGCTGGTTTCGGCACTGCCACGCCTTGCGGCATACCATCTCGGTTTAATTGAACAGAACTGTCACGTTGATTCAATTCAGGCATTCCCTGCTCATTCATTTGCTGTGCAGGTGTTTTTTCTGTTTGCGCTGTGACTTTTTCTGCAGTTTCAGCAACATCAACCGCATGCTCTAACTCAACCGCAGGCGCAAGTACCGAAAACTTTAAGCTGGCAAATTGGACGATATCACCTTCTTTAAGTAAGGTTTCATCGGCAATGCGTAAATCATTTACAAAAGTGCCGTTGGAAGAATTTAAATCTTGCACATACAGCGCTTGTTCTTTAAGTAAAAAAGCCGCATGTTTACGTGAAATTTCTGCCGATTGCAGCACCAAATCTGCACTTTGATGACGCCCCACCAACATATCACGGTCGATACTAATTTCTTGGCCAGTAAATTCACCGCTAATTGCTTGTATTTTCCAAGTCATAAATAACTTCTCTCGTGTGATTTGGCGACATCATAACATGCCCTCAACCACAATCTGCGCAGGATACGATTAAGGTGTAGCGCGAATTGTGGTCGTAGTGACTGTATTTTTAGTTTTGCTGACTTCCTGCTGCGGCAAAACTACGTTTTGGCGCTGTACCGCAGGCTCAATCGCAACAGGGGTGCTCACCACCGTTGCTGTGCGGTTTGCAGACACTGCTGATGGTAAGGTTTGATAAGTTCCTGTTTGCGGCGCAACTCGAGATACAGGCAAACGCTGCTGATAAACATCGCTAACATTCTCAGGCAGTTTAGCAAAGCTACCATCGGCATCCATTGCCAACTGAAGGCTATACAATTGGCTATAACGCTGCTGCGAAATACGGCGAATATCCTGACTATCTCCCACAATGGTTGGGTGAATAAAAATCAATAAATTACGTTTTTGATTAGATTGACCATCGGAACGGAATAAACGCCCCAACCCTGGAATAGCACCCAAACCTGGCACAGCCTGACGACTATAAACCGAGTTATCAGAAATTAAGCCACCTAAGACAATGGTTTGTCCGTGCTCGGCCAAAATAGAAGTTTTAATTGCGCGTTTGCTGGTGACTAAATCCTGCGCCTGACCTTTATTGGCTTTGACATCTGACACTTCTTGTTCAACTTCCAAGCGTAGTGTTCCGCCTTCACCAATATGTGGCACGACTTTTAAAGTAACCCCGACATCTTTACGTTCAATAGTGGTATACGGATTTGCCACACCACCATTGGTAGATAATGAACCTGTTACAAAAGGAACGTTTTCACCAACCACAATATAGGCTTCTTCATTGTCCATGGTCACAATAGATGGCGTAGACAATAAATTGGATTTGGTTTTTTCCTTCAAGGCCTGAATCATCGCACCATATAGCTTGCGTGAACCATCACGACCTTCACGATAATCACCCAACACCAATGACGTACCTGCACCAATCGCACTGCCTGCGCCTGCTGCACCACCAGTTAAATAGCCTGCAGCAACATTTTTTAAACTTGCACCAATATTGTCAAAATTAATTAGACCGATACCGCTGCTTAAATCGCCCAATGCCCACTGCACACCCAATTGGTCGGCATCGGTACCTTCCACTTCTATAATCGCAGCTTCAATCAACACTTGTTGACGACGGGTATCTAGTTGCTGAATGGCCGATTCAATTTCACGCATCAACTGCGGATCGGCTTTGACCACCAAAGCATTTTGCGAGCCATCGGCAATAATACTGACACCATTACCATTAAAACTGGTGATGTTGTTTTGATTGTTGCTATTCGAGCTGCCACCCAAATTAATACTTGGGGTGGAAATAGTCGATGAATTACCTGTGTTGTTATTGGTGCTGCTTAAATTACTAGCACTGTTGTTGTTACTGTTGCTATTTGCATTAGAGCTGCTGCTCACCGCCTGTCCTGAAACCAGACCTTGCAATATTTCTGCTAAATTCTGTGCACTGGCATATTTCAAGCGAAAAACCTTCAAACCACCCAAACGATCTGCCGCAGGCACATCCATCATTTCAATCATTTGACGAATGCGTTTACGTGTTGCGGTATCGCCTTTGATGATAATACGATTGGTACGGTTGTCCGCCACAATACGCACACGCGAACCTTTAACATCTTTCGCTGCCCCTGTCGAACTCATCGACTCAAGCAAGCCAATGACTTCTTCGGCTTGACTGGATTGCAGGCTAATCGCTTCAATGTCATTTTGCCCCGTACCATCTAGGTTACGAATAATGCTTTCTAACTGATAAATGTTACTGGCACGATCAGACACGATTAGAGCATTGGTGCCCCCGACCGCAGACAAATGCGCAAACTGCGGCATGAGCGGACGTAAAGCAGGAATCAGGTCATTGGCATTGGTATTTTCTAGCCAAATCACTCGCGTTACAATTTGGTCACCACGCGCATTTTGACGACCATCATAGGGAATGCCTGAGCTTTTTACATTGCTGTCAGGTACAAGGCGAATGGTATTGCCTGATGGTATTGCCACCACACCATTCACATTCAATACGCCTAAAAACAGGTCATAGACTTCATTTTTATTCAGGGCTTTGTTGGAAATCACCGTGACATTGCCACGCACACGCGGATCGACTGCAAAGTTCTTGCCCGTAATATCGGCCACTTCATTAATAAATGCAGTTAAGTCCGCATCACGTAAATTAATTTTCCAGGTTTGCGCATGACTTGCAGTACTCACCATTGCAACAAGCGGTGCAGCAGCCAGTAATGCCCAAAATGGACGCTCATGATTCAATAAAGCCATAATCTACTGTGTTTCCTAACCCTAAATATGTCTCTGCATGTGGTTACGATGCCGATCCATTTAAAAATTTTGTTGTATGGTCATCACTTGATCACCACGTTTTATTTCTAATCTCACTTGACCTTCACGACGTGCCTGTTCAAGCAATTGTGCATCGCTTTGCCCTTGCCCAACGTTTTGACCATTTAAAGACAAAATACGGTCACCTGGCTGTAAACCCAGTTTATTTCTTAAAGCGGCAGGCGTACGTGTAGTGACTTCATAACCATTGCCCGTATTTGCTTCAACACCCATCTCTTTTAAGTATTGTTCGCGATCTTCCTGTATGCGCTGCACTGCCTGTCCAATGGCATTATTCGGTTGTGCGGACTGCGTAGGTGCAGTTACAGGAGCTTGATTACCACTTGGAATTAAAGGTGCGATAGGTTGATTTAAACCATTTTCAATACCTTTAAACAATACTTCACGCGTCGCGCCACTGCTATGACGTAAAATCACCCGATCCCAGTAGACTTCTGCCAATTGGTACTGACTCAAATCAATCACATCACCCACACGGTAACGCTCTGCCACCTCATTCACTTTAATGACCGCAGAAGAAAACTGACTCGGCTGCCCAACCACTACACCTTGCAAAGTCATATTTAATTGATCATCGGCAGTGTTGCTGCGCCCAAGTTCTTGAAACAATGCAAAGGAGGTAATATTCGGGATTTGTGGTTGCTGTGAACCCAACTCCACCCGATCAATTTGCATGACTTGGGGCGGCGCAACAACCCACCAAAATAAACTCGCCAGTTTCCAACACAGATACAAAATCAAAAAAGCTAAAAATACTGGCGCAGCACGATCAAACTGCTTCCAGTGCAAATTCCCTAATCGTTCAGAGAGTGTACGCATTAGAAACCTCCTTTTAATAGAGGTTGGCGAGTGCTGATCACATAGGTATCTAAGCCCGCTTTGCCTTCATAAGAGGCGATATTCATCAATAAGCGTTGCGTGAGTTGCACATCTAGCATCAAGCTTTGATCAAGCGCAATATTCAGCATTTTTTGTTCACGTTGATCGCGAATATCAAATAACAGTTTGCCATTTTCATCGGACAAACTGCCTTTTAACGCGGGGATATTCATACGGTCTTGGCGCTGAGCAAAACGATACAGCAATTCACCACCCGCCCACTGCAGTTGTCCTTTGGCTTTGGTGAAGCCTTGCTGTTTTTTAAAATTCAAATGAATGTCTTTGAGTTGAATCGCATTACTTGGCCACTGCCAATCCACAATACTTTTTAAGGTTTCTGGCGCAACTTGCCCATCTAAAGATTGCACCAAGACGCTACCAAAACGATAGCCAACAATGCCTTCGAGTTTAGTATTGCCACTATGCACTTCAACATCGGCAGCGACACGCAATAAAACTAAATCTAAAGGACGTGTATTCCAACTTAAAGAACCACGTAACTGTCCCTTATGCCAATCGGCTTGCCCCTTCCAGATATTGCCACTCACATTATGTAAGGTCTGATTATTTTTATAAAATTTTGAAATTAACCACGCTGCTGGAATTTGTAATAACACAAAAAACAAAAATGCAATGAGGGCGAAAATCCACCACGTGATGTATTTGGGTTTCTTTATCATGCCACCACGACCAACCTTACTAATTTTTCTATGAATGACTTTTTATAACACTCACACATTATGCACACTTTTTCGGCGTCGCCAATTGATACAGATAAAAAAACCAAGCCGTATTGCTTGGTTTTTGAACTCTAAGTCAAATCAATGACAAATTGATGAAGCTTAGATTAGAAAATCTTCAAGTTTTGCGCCTTTTTCTAATTCAGCGACTAACCAGCGTGGTTTTTTACCACGACCAGTCCAAGTATCTGTAGAATTGATTTTGCTACGATAACGTGGCGCTACAGTTTTACGTGGGCTTTTCTTACGCTTGCTTTCGCCAACTTCCAAAATCTGCTCAATGCTTAAACCCAAATTGTCTGCAATCGCTAAAATTTGATTATAGGCATCTTCAATTGCTTGATCTTTTTTCGTGGCAATTAATGCTTCCGCTTCAGCTTGTAAACGCTTTAACTGTTCTACAGACAAATTGCTAATATCAGGCATCATACTTACTCCAAAAACTATGCTTTTTATATTCAGTTATTAAATTAAGCAGATTCATTCTATTTTTATCAAACTGAAGCGTCAATAAAAAATCTACTACTCTACATATAAATAACAGTCGGACATATTATGAACTGATTATTAAGATTTAATCAAGAATATGCTGTACGGTTTTTTCTATTTTATGAATACCCGCGCGTACATTTTCAGGGATTAAGGTTTTTTGCATATTGACGCGATCTACACATACAATCACCGCATCTGCCTCTGCCACCACCATTTGCTGTGCTTCACTGTGGATTAAATAATGCATACGCATGGCACTATTACGCAATTCTTCTACCCGAACGCCAATTTTTAAAATATCAGGATAAACCACAGGACGTATATATTTGCACTGATTTGAGGCAATCACAGTCAAAACATCTTGCTGTAAAATTTTTAAATGGTCTAAATAATATAAACGCGCACTTTCAATATAACGGTAATAGATCACATTATTGACATGCCCAAAAGCATCCATATCTCCCCATGCAACACGCTGCTCAAAAACAATTGGATAATCTGCTAGTGTTAACACAACTCACCCTTAAATTTTAATTTCGACAAAATTAGAATTATTTTCAAAGATTAAATTTAACTGTTTTAATAATTCAGGCTGATCTTTTAAATTAGATTTAACTCTTAAATAACTCATTAATACGTGTTCAGGATATAAATCCAGTAATTGCTCGGCTTCTGAATAACGCGCTGTTGCTGTAAAAATATGCCATTTGGCAAAACTAAATACAGGTAATGCAGGGTATTTCTGTTCCCACAGATTTATTTGCTTTTCAATTTTGGCATAATCAGGTTGTTGTTTTAACAACTGCTGTTGGAACCATAAATAAAACACTTCCTGATTAAACTGTTCACTCAACATCTGTACCGCAAGACGTTCATGTTGTGCGGCCAAATCAGGCAGACGCGACAATAACTTCAACCACAACACCTGAATGGCATAAGACTGACTGAAAATCTGCTCACTTAAATCACTATAACGCTGCTGCAAAGCCTGTAAATTTTCTGCATCAGCCTGCTCAAATTGGGTTAATAACTCAGTCAGCCACTTTTGCTTGGTGTCTGCATCTAAATGCCCGTATTTGGTCGAACGTAAATAATGCCAAGGATATTGCGTGGCAAATTCGCCCCACAAGGCAATTAAACGTTTTTGATAAGCCGTTTTGACTTTAAATAACCACGGCGATAATTCGTGCTGATTCAAAAACTCTAAATGCGTCAAAGCTTGTTCAGGTTGTTGCTGCGCTAAATAAATTTCAATACGCTGTATTTCTGCCAACTCAAACGCCATGGCACTGCTTTGATTTAAGGCAGCCAACGCTTGCGGATATTGCTGTTGGATGGAGTGCATACGTGCTTCCATCACTCCTTTGAGCAAACCTGACTGGGCAAACACCTGTCGAATAAACTGGTGTTGATCTTCTGCAGCATCTAGCAACCAAATGACCGCCAATTGCTCATATGGATGCAGATTTTTAAAGTTAAATACTGTTTCAACCTTACGCTGTTCACGGCTAAAATAGCGCTTTAACAACAACCATAAAATTTGTAGCGAAACACTAATCGACAAGAAAAAGAACAACAACAACCAAATATTGGTTTGCAATTGCCATTCGCGCCAATACACATAAACATAGCCTGAACCATGCCCATAACTCAGTACGCTCAGCAAAGCGACCAGTACAATACTGACCACCACATAGGCGAGTAAAATCTGTTTCATTTATACCGCCCCCAATAAAGCACGTGTTTTTAAACTTGGCGTTGGAACGATATTTAAATTTTTAATTTTTTCTAATTGCTGAACCAATTGCTGTGCTTTCTGATCAGGCAATTGTTGTAATAACTGAATAATGTCATTCACTTCTTGTTGATATTGCACATATTGACCTTGTATAAAGATTTGTCGAGCCAGCAATAGACGCAATTGTGCTTCTTTTAAAATAATCTGGCGCTGCATCAACTGTGTCGCAGGTTGCTTGGCAGATTCAATACTCAGCCATTTTTGCCAAAAATAACGATCATCGACATCGGCAGGGTTCAGCTCAGGTTGTTGAGCTTGCTGTTTTAATTGTTGATCTAATTGCTGCAACAACTGACTTACTTGTTGATATTGCGCATCACGTGTTGTTATGAATTGTTGAATTTGTTTCTGATCTTGCTGAATGACTTGGTGCAAACTTTGTTTCAAAGCAGGGGCTAAAGCATATTCGTTCAACTCACG
The DNA here is from genome assembly GCF_013418565.1 of Acinetobacter sp. YH12135. Lineage (NCBI taxonomy): Bacteria > Pseudomonadati > Pseudomonadota > Gammaproteobacteria > Moraxellales > Moraxellaceae > Acinetobacter > Acinetobacter sp. YH12135. The sequence continues at coordinate 76,726 of NZ_VPBU01000013.1, read as the reverse complement.
ATCTAAATTTGCCAGTTTTTCAGTCGCATAGTGAAATTGCTGTTGCTGTAAGGAAAATTCCACCAAATCCAATTGCTGCGCCACCATATCTACTGGTTGAATCGCATCTTCTTGCTGCACAGCGCTGGATACTGCGGACTGTTCTGGTGCATCTTGGGTGTAATTACGGCGCTGCAAAGCCACCAACTGATCATTTAAATTGGCATTGGTTTTTTCTGCAAGATGCAAACTTTGACTGAGTTGCTGTTGTTGCGCTGAAATTTGCATCACATCAAAACTTAATTTGACGATCCAGACCAAAGCGATCAACACCACTATCACAACCAGTTTTTTCATAGTTTTCCTTGCATACGCATCATTTGCTGCAATATTAATTCTGTTTTTAAATGGGTCAACTTGAATACGTTATATTTTGTATGATGCTGCGTTTGATAATCGAGCAAAATTTTCTCTAAACGATCACCCAATACCCAATAATGACCTTTGTTCAGTAGATCGAAATCCCGCTGAATTAAGCTTAGCCAGTTTAACCAACTGGCTTCACTGCTGATCATCATGATAAATTCTGAAGATTGTATTAAACGTGCGCGTACTGCCTGCATTTTTTCAATAGAACTGGCAGGACACTCCCGCCGATACAATACAAAATTATGGATCTGCATCCCCTGATCAAACAGTGTTTGCATCATAAATTGCCGTCCGCCCTCGCCACGCCAAAAGGCAATGTGTGTGCCGACTTTCAAATTTTGCAAACACGGCAAACTCAGCATCCCTTCGGAAGTTTCAACCTGCGGGACTTCGCTGTAAAGACCATATCCACGTAAAACTTCTGCTGTTTTCTCACCCACAGCCACCCAACGTATATGCTGCAAATCCTGCAATGATATTTGGCTTCGGGCTAAATATTGCATCCCAATATCGACAGCAGTCGGACTAACCACCACAATAATATGCGTGTGAGGCAACTGGGCATATAAATTAGCCAGTTGCTCCGACCACGGCTGTGCAGAAAGCTGCAACAAGGGCAAATCAATGACCTCAATATGCTGTTGTTGCAAAGCCTGAGTTAAGGCCTCTGCACGATCTTGAGGTCGGGTATTAATGAAGAGCATGAGCTTCTGGTGCAATATGAATTATTGATACAGGGCTTTGAGTAATTCGCCCGCACCCTGTGCCAATAAAGCTTTTGCCAATTCTTCACCTAGCATTTCAGCCTGTTCAGGTGCGCCAAATTGCACAGCTTTAAGAATGGTTTGCCCATCGACACTACCAACACGACCTTCAATCTGCAACTGACCATTCTGCAAAGTTGCGTAGCCTGCAATTGGCACCTGACAACCGCCTTCCAAGTAGGCATTAAAAGCACGTTCGGCACGTACACAGACATTGGTTTCGGCATGCATTAACGGCAAAATTAAATCCAACACCGCCTGATCTTGGCTACGACATTCCAGACCCAAAGCCCCTTGCCCAACGGCAGGTAAGCTCACATCAGGCTGAATGGTATGACGAATACGCTCTGCCAAGCCCAAACGCTTTAATCCTGCACTGGCTAAAATAATCGCGTCATACTGACCATCATCTAGCTTAGACAAGCGCGTACCCACATTGCCACGTAAATCTATAATTTCTATATCTGGACGTGCTTTCAAAATTTGGCATTTACGGCGCAAGCTTGAAGTTCCAACTTTAGCGCCCTGTGGTAAATCTGCAAAACTGGCATAGTGATTCGACACAAAGGCATCGAGTGGGTCTTCACGCTCACAAATGACCGCCAAGCTCAAACCTTCAGGCAATGCCATGGGTACATCTTTCATAGAGTGTACGGCTAAATCGGCACGACCATCCATTAAGGCGGCTTCTAATTCTTTGACAAATAAGCCCTTCCCCCCAATTTTTGCCAATGGGGTATCTAAAATTTTATCGCCCTGCGTGACAAAGGTCACCAACTCAACAGTTAAATCGGCATGCATCACCTCTAAGCGGGCACGAATGTGTTCAGCCTGCCATAACGCAAGCGGGCTTTGTCGAGTTGCAATTTTCAGGGTTTTCATCATAGTGGCTAAGCAAGATAAATAAGTTCATCTAAACTTAACCTGATCCCCTAAAAATGCAAGTCTATTTCTTTACCGATTTATCAATCTGTTGCGTATTCATCTGCGATGATGCTGACAAATTAGAGTTTTTGGATGCGTTCTCGCAATAAAGGCAAATGTCGTCGGCTAACAGCCAAACGCTCATCTAGCTCACGGCAACGTACCTGATACTGTCCTGAATTGACCACTTCTAGCCCCTCCAAAAACTGAATCGAGACCAAGGCATTTCGGTGAATCCGAATAAACTGATCACCAAACTCGGTTTCTAAATCTTTCAGCGTTTCATCAATCAGGACACTGCCATTTTTATGACGCACAGTGACATATTTCTGATCGGCTAAAAAATAGTAGATATTTTCTATTGGCACCAATTCTACACCGCGATAGGTTTTCGCCGCGATTTGGTGACGTTTTATTTTTAATTCGTCCATATTTTCTTTTTGTTTTAAATGACTCATCTGCGCTTGCGTGAGTTTTGTTAAATGATCTAAAACCTGTTGCAATTCCTGTTGCATTATCGGTTTTAACAAATAGCCTTCCGCATTGGATTTAAACGCATCAAGTGCGTGTTCATCATAAGCGGTACAAAACACAATGGCTGGCATAGGGTCAAGCTCACGCAAATGTTGAGCACAACTTAGACCATCCATTCCCGGCATTTGAATATCTAATAATATGACATCCGGCTGATGTTCATCCGCCAGTTCAATCGCCTGTTGCCCATGAGCTGCCGTTGCCACCACATGATGCCCCAGTTGAGTGACCAAACGTGATAATCGCTCTCTAGCTAGAGGCTCATCATCACAAATTAGGATGTCCATTTTTCCTCCTTTTTAAGTCAATAACTTTATTTTTATCAAGTCTAGAAAAATCAGAGCAATCACAGCTTATTTTATTTATAACGGTATTGCAGCACCGTGGTGTACATACCATTCCCCGCATAATTTTTGAAAGTAACACTGCGCCCATAATACGCTTTTAAGCGCTGTTCCACGTTTTGCAGTGCAATCCCATGTCCAGATCTTAAATTTATTTTATCGCTGACATACGGATTTGTAATGACAATATTGACTTGGTTTTGCAATATTTCGATCAATATACTTATCGTACTCTTTGCTAAAACTTTTTCAACTCCATGAAAAATACTATTTTCTAGCAAGGGTTGTAAAGTTAATAACGGAATTTGTACCTGACTGAGCAGTTGCGGTTGTTCAATTTTCCATTCTACCGCCAACCGATCACCCAAACGAATTTGTTCAATCTCTAAATATCGCTGGCAAAGTTCAATCTCATCTTTCAGGCTCACCAGTTTTAATTCCTGCAAACTGGCACGGAATAAACGTGATAAATTCAGCAGCATCTGCTCGGCTTTATCGGGATCAATTGCAATTAGACTGATCACATTATTTAAGCTGTTAAACAAAAAGTGTGGATGAATACGGGCCTGCATAGCATGCACCCGCGCTTGCAATTCGCTATGCCGCTGCTGAATAGCTTGTTCTCGGACATAGATATAACGAAAACAAAACGCACCCAAAATCACACCATAACTCAAATGCAGTCCAATCCCATGCATGAGTTCAGCCAGACTAAACTGCTGTAAATGAAAATTTTGCCCAAAATGCAATAAGGTATTTAAACTGAGTGTCGTGACCAATACGATGGTTTGCAGCAAGATAAAACTCACCATAAACGATAGCGCCAAGCCCATGCGTAAAAAACGTGCCTGAAAAAATTCAACCAAAGCCGCAAAACACAATACCACCCAGTTGATATACAAAATATATTGCAGCACCCGAGTAAAACTTAAACCTTGCCAGCCCTGTGCTTCAGCCAAAGCCAAGACCATTGCCAAAGCATTACTGCCAATAAATAGTTCAATTAGATATTGCCAACGCCCTATTTTCGTAAAAAAATACACATAATTTTGTTCTGCCTGCGTATCAGCATAAGTTTGATTGGCTTGTTCTTCGGCAAGTGAATCTGAATTTGTTATACTCTTGTCCAAATCACCGCTTTTTACTTTATTGAGCCGATATGACCACATCTTCTAATTCCTCAAATCCGTCACAAGCCCAAACTTCGGGTATGTGGGGCGGTCGTTTCTCTGAAGCGACTGATGCTTTTGTTGCTGAATTTACAGCATCTGTTCAATTTGACCAACGCTTTTATAAACAAGATATTGCTGGCTCAATTGCACATGCAACGATGCTTGCCAAAGTAGGCGTACTTACGACTGAAGAGCGTGACGATATTATTCAAGGTTTAAATACCATTCAGGCTGAAATTGAAGCAGGTCAATTTGAATGGCGTATTGACCTTGAAGATGTCCACATGAACATCGAATCACGCCTTACTCAACGTATTGGCATTACAGGTAAAAAATTACATACAGGTCGTAGCCGTAACGACCAGGTGGCAACCGATATTCGTTTATATGTCCGTGACGAAATTGATGCTATTTTAGAATTATTAAAAAAATTACAACACGGCATTTTGAGCTTGGCAGCCAAAAACACCCACACCATTATGCCTGGTTTTACCCATTTGCAAACCGCACAGCCTGTGACTTTTGGTCATCACCTTATGGCGTGGTTTGAAATGTTGGTACGTGACTCTGAGCGTTTAATTGACTGCCGCAAACGTGTTAATCGTATGCCTTTGGGTTCTGCTGCTTTGGCAGGTACCACTTACCCAATTGACCGTGCTTTTACCGCAGAATTGTTGGGCTTTGAAGCTGTATCTGAAAACTCGTTAGATGCTGTATCAGACCGTGATTTCGGGATTGAGTTTAACGCTGCTGCATCTTTAATTATGATGCACTTGTCGCGTATGTCTGAAGAACTGATTTTATGGACATCGGCACAATTTAAGTTTGTGAATATTCCAGACCGTTTCTGCACAGGCTCATCCATTATGCCGCAGAAGAAAAACCCAGACGTACCTGAATTGGTGCGTGGTAAAACTGGTCGTGTCTATGGCGATTTAATGAGCCTATTAACCCTAATGAAAGGTCAGCCTTTGGCTTACAACAAAGACAACCAAGAAGACAAAGAACCTTTATTTGATGCAATTGATACCGTACGTGGCTCACTCATGGCATTTGCCGACATGATTCCTGCCTTAGTACCAAATATTGCAGAAATGCGTGAAGCAGCATTGCGTGGTTTCTCTACCGCAACCGACCTTGCCGATTACTTGGTAAAAAATGGCGTGGCCTTCCGTGATGCGCATGAAATTGTAGGTAAAGCCGTAGCCTTGGGTGTTCAAGAAGGTAAAGACCTGTCTGAACTGAGCTTAGCGCAATTACAACAATTCTCAGATTTAATTCAAGCTGATGTATTTGAAAAAGCACTGACCCTTGAAGCCTCTGTAAATGCACGTGATCATATTGGCGGTACAGCGCCTGCACAAGTTGCAGCGGCAATTGAACGTGCTCAAACACGTCTTGCTCAACTTTATGCATAATCAGGAAGTGAGAGATGTCTAAACAAGTATTTTGTCGTAAATATCAAACCGACATGGAAGCGATGGATTTCGCTCCTTTTCCGGGTGCCAAAGGTCAAGAATTACTTGAAACGGTATCTAAACAGGCTTGGCAGGAATGGCTCAAACACCAAACTACGCTCATTAATGAAAAGCGTTTAAATGTGTTTGAACCTGAAGCGAAAAAGTTTTTGGAAGAACAACGTGAGAAGTTTCTCAACAATGATGCCAGTTTGGAAGTCGCAGAAGGCTTAAAACCTCAAAACTAATCCAAGTACTGTTTTTTCATTTTGGAAAATTCAAACCTTGTTTATTTTACAATTAAAAGAGTCTTTATGAAGGCTCTTTTTTTATGCCATTTGTGATTATGAGTTGCCGCAACAATGTTTTAAATAAATGAAAATAGATTCAAAAAATTAAGCTAATTTCCTATTTTTATTTTTCGACTGAAGTCATATAACTCATAGTCACAGTAAAGCACTCAAAAATATATTAATTATTGATTTTAAAGACAATAGTTTTAAAAATAATCACACTAAAAATAATGTAATTTAAAAATACATTTGTATATAAAACGCTACATTCCACTACAATAAACCACATGATTCTTGAGTGTGATTTTCCTATACTTATTTTCAAGGAGATAAGCAATTATCTCTCACTATAATAAATATACCCGATTTCAATCTCAGATTTCCCCCAAAGTCTGAGATTTTTTTTATCCAAAATTTCGGCTGTTTCAAGCCATAAAAAAAGCCCCATCATTAGATGAGGCTGAATATTCAAAAAAAAAGCTGAACTTAGCGTTCCTGTACTTTTTCTTCAATTTCTTTGACGCTGGTATGACGTACGTCAAAACCTTTGACCATATAAATCACTTGTTCTGAAATATTTCGTGCGTGGTCACCAATACGCTCTAATGAACGTAACACCCACATTACATTAATCACACGTGAAATATGACGCGGATCTTCAATCATATACGTCATTAGAGTACGTGTTGCAGATTGATATTCACGGTCAATATCGGCATCGGCAAGTAAAACACGCAGTGCTTGATCGACATCTAAACGTGCAAAAGCATCCAGTGCATCGTGAATCATGACACGCACTTGGTTACCAATATGACGTGTTTCCATATAGCCGCGTGGCGAACCACCTTCTTCACATAAGTTTTGGGCAATACGGGCAATTTTTGCAGCTTCATCACCAATACGCTCTAAGTCAGTATTGGCTTTAGACATGGCAATCACCATACGCAAATCAATTGCGGCTGGATGACGACGCGCCAAAATCAACGTTAAGGCTTCATCAATTTCGGTTTCCATGCGATTGACAACATTGTCTTGGAACTGAACTTCTACCGCCAAGGCTGCATCGGTATCCAAGAGTGCGTGAATCGAGTTGGCAACCTGCTGCTCTACCAAACCACCCATGGCCATAAATTTGGTATTTACATCCTGCAAATCTTCATTGAACTGAGAAGAAATATGGTGACTTAACACAGGATTATTCGTACTCAAGGAATACACTCCACAACAAAAGGATAGACTGACGCAATGATTGAATATTAAAGCACAGCAATGATGACGTTTTTATGACATTTTCTCACCAAACTCTCAAGTCTGATCGTTTCTGTCTTTAAACAGCATAAGCCATTCAGATGACAAAATGACTTGGGTCTGTTGACATTTCGTCTATGTTTGCGGCAACGCATATTTTTTAGCTGATATAAGGCATGGGACAGGAAATTTAGTCATTCTAAATGACTGACTCATAAAGCAATAGTAGCAAAAATATGCTCGCCCCCTTGCGCAGCAAACAAAGCAACGCTTTGTTCTTGCTCATGTGGCTAAAACTTTCTCAGATTGCGTTATGAAACTTGGCAATAGTCTCGCTATTCCCTGCGTTTCATGCCTGATCTGCTCAGTTTTAGCCTACAGCGCAAGCCATTTATGAAATGTCAACAGACCCTATATGGCTTTCCGAATCAACCAAGCATTCATTTCCTGCACATCTTGTTCAGTCAATTGCCCAACGGCTGCTTTCAACTGTAACACATGCTTCAAATAGTCATACTGTGCATTGAGATAATCCTGCTTGGCAGAAAAGGCGTTACGCTGTGCCAACAGTACATCCACCATGGTTTTTAAACCTTCCTGATATTGCGCTTTGGATGCTCGTGCCACTAAATCTGCTGAATTCATTGCAGCCTGTCGCGCCTGCAATTTGGCTTGATCAGTTTCGACTTGTAAATATGCCTGTTTCACATCGGTATTGGCTTTACGGATTGCTGCATCTAGCTCGGCTTCAGATTTCTGTACCAAAACCACTGCTTTTTGCACATTTTTATTGACCCGCCCACCGCTAAACACATTCCAGTTCATTTCAATCCCGACCTGGTCGAACTGACCATCGGGCGACATGATACTTTCAGGGCTTTGTTTGGCATAACCATAACTGCCCACAGCTTCTACCTGCGGATAACGTGCTGCTTGTTCAACCCGACGTGCATCTTCGGCATATTGTCGCTGCAAACGTGCCTGTTGAATAGCCAAATTTTGAGTTTGTGCCAATTGCGACCATGCCTCTAAACTTTCAGGCACAGGTTTTTGAAATTGAAAGTCATCTCGCAAAACTGCCAAACTTTCTTGATATGGCCCAATCAATTGTGCCAACTGCTCTTGTGCCAAAACCAACTGCACATGTGTTCCAATCCTGTTCGCTCGTGCATTTTGATATTGCGCATTGGCTTCACTGACTTCACTTTTAGCCACCAAACCTTCACGCAGTTTGGCATTCATCATATTGAGCTGTTCCAACAAAGCTTTTTCTTCTTGTAAATATGCTGTTGTTAAAGACTGCTGTCTCAGCACATTAAAATACGCTTCTGATACATTCAAAATATGTTGCTGTTGTTGTAAACGTAAGGTGACTTCACTCAGGCTTAACGAGGTTTTGACTTGTTTCAGGGCTTGCCAAGCATCCCAACGAAATAAAGGCTGACGTGCTGTTAACGCGACTTGACGTGAAGTTGAAGATGAACTGCTTAAAAGCTCTGGCGAGGAACTGGCAATATTGACTCGACTCATTTCCTGACTTTTACGGGTGATATTGCCCGACAGAGTCACAGTTGGCAGTAAATTGCCTTGCGCAAGCCCTAAATTTAATTGATCGGCCTGATATTGTAATTGCTGTGCGCGCCAAGTCGGATCGCTATTTTGAGCACGCTGATAGGCTTGCATTAAATCCAAAGCAAAAGCGCTTGAACTCATCCAACATAAGCATGTCACTAACATCATTTTTTTCATTATTTTTCGATCAACCCACTCTGTAATTTCGTCAATCCTACTGCAATGTATTTTTACACCGCCCATACTAAAGCGAATTTGCATTTTTTTCGTATGATTTTCATTAATTTTGATAATTTTTCATATTATTTCAATTCATTGCAATAATTAAGCAAAGCCATACACGTGCTAACAATCGCTGCATAAAGTGGTACTTACTCACAGGCATGTAACCAAACTCTAGCAGAATACTACAATTTACTCCGTGGCTTTGACTTTACAATGCAAGCTCTCCCCTCGTCCTTCGACCCAAGCTTCTAAAACCGTGTGCCTCACAGCGGATATTTTAAATTTAGAATTTTGGTATGAATGACTCATTTTGAATTTTTGGAATCCATAGTGCCTAAATGAAGGCACTAGATGATGAATGAATACTCATGTTGAATTGCTGTAATGGTTAAATTTCTTCGCGCCAGTAAACTTGCCCTACTGCTTGGCAGTTGTCTGTATTTGCTCGCCTGCCAAAATTCAGATACACCTCCCGTAGCTGAACCACCAAAGGTACAGGCCAGTGCCAGCGAGCCTGTGGATTTGACCCAAATGTGTGAAAATATTCAGCACAATATGCAGCAAATTGACAATACCCGCACCACGTTTGCGCTAGAACAAATTAATCAGGATTTAAAAGTCTGCCTACCCTTGCTGCCTTTGAATGAGCAATTAAATTTGCTCAATCTTTCGACCCAAATGTATCAACGCTTTTTGCATGTAGAACGCAGCGCTGCAGAACAAGCTGCCTTTGACCAACACGCTTTTGATATGGCACAGCATCCGACCATTCAGCAAAGTCATTTTGAAAACTTTGCCTTGCGTGATCAATATTTATTGAAACATAAGGGACAAGCCTATTTAGAGCTATACGATGCAGGTGAAGCACAGTTGGTTTATCGTCGAAGCCCGCAATACTTAGCCATTATTTTTGCGCCTTACATGCCCGATGCCGAGCAGATTTTTATTGAAAGAATGGCCAATGACAATATGCAGCACAGCCTGCGTGATGGTGGACTCACCCTTGATGCTGCCGATTTGACTGAACGCGCCTTATTTTGGGAAGATTACGTGCAGCGTTATCCTAAAAGTCACTTTATACGGGATGCACGTTATCTAGCCGAAGTGTATGCCTTGCTGCTGTTTAAAGGCACAGTCAACAGTCCTGTTTCTCAGGATTATGTCGATGAATACAGTATCCAACCTGCCGTATTATTTGAAATTAAAAAACTGGCAAAGTTGCAAAAATCTCCCTTAGCACAGCAAGCGCGTAAATTCCTTGCCTTTTTACACATGAGCAGTGAACAACGACTCACTGAAATTGCAGCACAGCCCACTGCACGTGAACAGCGTGAATATGGCGATGATGCTTTAGTACATGCACAGTTGCATCAATATTTAAATTTAAAGAACATCTCCATCCATGCAAAACGCGATTGTTTTAGTGATGCCGTTTGTATTACTCGCTAATTATCCAAAGTCGCTTAAAGCTCAAATACTTGTCATTAGGCATCAAAGAATAAAAGCCGCGCGAAGCCTGCTTTTATACCAACAACGTGCTACTATTTATACAGCTTGACGGAGCGCGAGTAATTCCTCGCTGAGATTGTGTCCATTCTTTGTTGTTTGCCCAAAGGTCTGCAACACAGATTTAAACCCAAGTACCGTTGAACCTGATCAGGTTAAAACCTGCGTAGGAATCAAGCCACCTAAAAACCCCGCCACACGGTTAATGTTGAACTATTAAAGTTTCAACAACTCAATTGCAATGTTTTTGGTCGTGCTTGATTCGTTGATTTCATTCTTCAGGATCATTGCAATGAACCAATTAACGAATCTATCCCCTGCTGACATTTCTGCTCAACACGAGCAAGATGCCAAAGATTTAACCCGCATTTTGCCTGCATCGAAAAAAGTCTATATTCAAGGCTCACGCCCAGACATTCAGGTGCCAATGCGTGAAATTGAACTGACCGACACTCCAACAGGTTTAGGCGGTGAGCACAATCCACCGCTCATGGTGTATGACACTTCAGGTGTATATACCGATCCAAATGTTGAAATTAATCTGAACAAAGGCTTGCCGAACATCCGCGACAGCTGGATTGAAGAGCGCCAAGACACCGAAAAACTAGAAACCCTCAGCTCAGCCTTTGGTCAAGAGCGTTTACGCGATATTCGTACTGCAGAGATTCGTTTTGCCCATATTCAAAAGCCGCGTCGTGCCAAAGCGGGTAAAAACGTCACCCAAATGCACTATGCCAAACAAGGCATCATTACCCCTGAAATGGAATATATCGCCATTCGTGAAAACCAACGCCAACGCGAAGGTGTCGATATGCGTCAGCATCCAGGGCAAAACTTTGGGGCTAAAAACTTAACTGAAATCACGCCTGAATTTGTACGTCAGGAAGTGGCTGAAGGCCGTGCAATTATTCCTGCCAACATTAACCACCCAGAATGTGAGCCAATGATTATTGGTCGCAACTTCTTGGTCAAAATCAATGCCAATATTGGTAACTCGGCACTGGGTTCAAGTATTGATGAAGAAGTCGCGAAAATGACTTGGGCGACCCGTTGGGGCGCAGATACCATCATGGATTTATCGACAGGTAAAAACATCCATGAAACCCGTGAATGGATTATCCGCAACTCGCCTGTGCCAATTGGTACTGTACCTATTTATCAGGCACTAGAAAAAGTAAACGGCATTGCAGAAGACCTCACTTGGGAAATCTTTAAAGACACGCTGATTGAACAGGCTGAACAAGGTGTGGATTACTTCACCATTCACGCAGGCGTGTTATTGCGTTATGTACCACTCACGGCCAATCGCTTAACAGGTATTGTATCGCGTGGCGGTTCAATCATGGCGCAATGGTGTTTGGCGCATCATGAAGAAAACTTCCTTTACACACACTTTGATGAAATCTGCGAAATCATGAAAGCTTACGATGTATCGTTCAGCTTAGGTGATGGTTTACGTCCGGGTTGTATTCAAGATGCCAACGATGAAGCACAATTCAGCGAACTGCGAACTTTGGGTGAATTGACTCACCGCGCTTGGGAACATGATGTGCAAGTGATGATTGAAGGCCCGGGGCACGTACCAATGCACATGGTCAAAGAAAATATGGACTTGCAACTTGAAGTCTGTAAAGAAGCACCATTCTATACACTCGGCCCATTAACCACGGATATTGCACCAGGTTATGACCATATTACTTCTGCAATTGGTGCAGCGATGATTGGTTGGTACGGTACTGCAATGTTGTGCTATGTGACACCTAAAGAGCACTTAGGCTTACCGAACAAAAAAGACGTCAAAGACGGCATCATCACCTATAAAATTGCAGCACATGCGGCTGACCTTGCCAAAGGACATCCGGGCGCGCAAGCACGTGACAATGCCTTATCTAAAGCACGTTTTGAATTCCGCTGGGAAGATCAGTTTAACCTGAGCCTTGACCCAGATACCGCACGCAGCATGCATGATGAAACCATGCCAAAAGAAGCGCATAAATCTGCACACTTCTGTTCAATGTGCGGACCAAAGTTCTGTTCGATGAAAATCACGCAAAACGTGAGAGATTATGCACAAAATCAAAATACTGCGAACAAAACGGAGCAAGTAGATGCAGAGGTCGAATCAGGTCTCAAAGCCATGAAAACCGCTTATCAGGAACATGGTCAAAAATTATACCATAAGCTCTAATTTGTTTAAAAAGCGTTTGTATTCAATAAAATCTCAGTTAGGATGAAATTATGCTTTGCTCATCCTGATGAGAATTTATGAAGATTATTCAACAAGCAACTTATGGACAACACGATGCACAGATTCACCAACGTGAATACCTGTATCGTGGTTTTATTCAGGTTGAAAAAGTCAGCCTGAGCCATCGCTTGTTTAATCAAACTACATATACCCCAGTCCTTCAGCGTGAACTCATTCAACGCCCTGAAGCGGCTGGGGTACTCATTTATGATGCACCACAACAAAAATTTGCCCTGATTGAACAATTCCGTATTGGTGCAATTGATGATTGCGACTCGCCTTGGCAACTCGAAGTGATTGCAGGCGTGCTAGATGGCAATGAATCACCTGAAAGTTGCATTCGTCGTGAAGCTTTGGAAGAATCGGGCTGTGAATTAAAAGAATTACAACATTTATTCAGTTTTTATCCATCTGCGGGTGCATGCGCAGAATTGTTCCACTTATATAGTGCGAGCACCACGTTACCACAGGAAGGTGGCGTGTTTGGTATGCCAGATGAAGGAGAGAATATTCAATTACACATTCTTGATTATCAGGAAATTCCAAACTTGCTGACCAATGGTCGGCTAAAAAACGCACCTGTCATCATGGCATTGCAATGGTTACAACAACAAATTAAAACCGTGAAGGATGTCTAAGGGGTCAGGCATGACTTTATTCTCAAACAATCACCAGCAACGCTGGACAATTGTACAAATTTCAGATACGCACCTCATGAATCAGGAAGATTTAGAGTTTGTGCACATGAATCCTGAACGCAGCTTTCACGCGGTAATGCACGATATTCAACAGCAATATCCGCAGCTCGATGCTATTTTCCATACAGGCGATTTAGCACAAATCCCTGTTGCTGAAACCTATCAGCGTTATTTGCAGTTTATGCAGACTTTGAATACGCCGCATTTCCAGATTCCGGGCAATCATGATGATGCCGCGGTTTTTCCATTCCATTTACAGTCCAATCAAGTTCATGCAATTGAGTTGGGCAATTGGAGTGTCATTTTACTGAATACTGCGGTTAAAGGTCGGATTGATGGCTGGATGGACGCAGCACAATTACAGCAGTTAGATCAGCTTTTACAGCAACATGCGCAGCAGCAGGTGATTATTGCCTGTCATCACCATCCTTTTGATATGCAATCGCACTGGATAGATCAGCACAAACTTAAAAATACCGAAGCCTTAATTGATGTATTGGCACGCCACAACAATGTCAAATTGGTGCTGTGTGGGCATGTGCATCAAGACTCATTAAATGAATGGCAAGGGATTCAATTTTACTCGACCCCATCGACCTGCGTGCAATTTAAACCACATAGCCAGCACTTTGCGCTTGGGCCTGAGGCACCGGGTTACCGTGTGTTACATTTGAATGCAGATGGCAGTTTTAGCACCCAAGTGCATCGGGTTGAGCATGTCACACAACAAATAAATTTTGAAATTTCAGGTTATTAACTTTCCATTTTATTTTTTTTGCTTTACTTTATGCCTTCAACGAAAAAATGCGATAACACATCCAAACATCAAAGACTATCCATAATCAAAAAAAGTCTATATGATGACGTCCCCCGAAGAGAGAATTCTTTCTGAGGGAGTGGATAAAAACACTTGCATATCACCATATTTTTCGCGTATGAATCTTACGCATATGATGAGGAATGCCCTACATGGCGAATGACAACCAAAATCAAGTCTTGGACGAACAAACAGATCTTGTAGAAGAAAAAGCTACAAAACGCGTGCGTAAGGCAAAGCCAAAGGCTTTAGAGGGTGGTTCTACAGCTAGCTTATTTGGTATTGCACCTTATCAGCCGAAAAAGAATGAAGAATACATGTCTGAAGGACAACTCGAACATTTCCGTCAAATTTTAATGGCGTGGAAAGAAGAGTTAATGTCAGAAGTAGATCGTACACTCAACACCATGCAAGACGAAAATACCGCTTTGCCTGATGTGAATGACCGCGCGACACAAGAAGAAGAATTTGCGATTGAATTACGTACCCGTGACCGTGAACGTAAATTGATTCGTAAAATTGAACAATCCATTGAAGCGATTAAAAACGATGACTATGGTTTCTGTGAAACTTGTGGTATCGAAATTGGTCTGCGTCGTTTAGAAGCACGCCCAACGGCAACGTTATGTATTGACTGCAAAACTTTGGCAGAGATCAAAGAGAAGCAAAATAACGGTTAATTGTGACTGTTGAAAATTCTTTAGCGGAGCATGCTCCCCATGCGCAGCAGCGAGATCATATTTCGCTGACGCGCTACTCAGGTCGGTTTGCGCCATCGCCAACCGGCCCTTTGCATTTTGGCTCTCTCATTACTGCCGTTGCCAGTTATTGCGATGCCAAAGCCCAGCACGGCACTTGGCTGGTACGTATTGAAGATACTGACATCCCACGCATTTACCCTGGCAGTGAAAATCATATCTTGCGTTGTATTGATGCCTTTCAATTTGAGCCGGATGCCGAAATTATTTTCCAGAAAGATCGCCTCGATCTCTATGCAGCCGTGTTGCAACAATTGCAGCAACGCGACTTGGTCTATGCCTGTCAATGCACCCGCAAAATGCTTGGCTCCAATCATATTTATGCAGGGACTTGCCGCAATTTAGGTTTAGATTTTGCCAATCAAGCGATTCGAGTCAAAGTCACAGACCAAGAGATTTGCTTTCAAGACCGCCTGCAAGACAAACAATGTTCCAACCTTGCGCAGGACTTGGGCGATTTTGTCCTAAAACGGCGTGATGGCATTATCAATTATCAACTGGCAGTGGTGGTGGATGATTATTTGCAAGGCATTACCCATGTGGTTCGCGGCGCAGATTTACTCGACAACACCGCACGGCAAATCTATTTGGGGCAACTGTTAGGCTACCCTAAACTCAGCTACACGCACCTGCCTTTAGCCATGAATGCACAAGGGCAAAAACTGTCTAAACAGAACTTGGCACAAGCTTTAGATTTAGCCCAAGCACCGAAGCTGCTACAAGCCGCTTTAACTGCCTTAAATCAAGCCACTGTCGAATTAGACACCCCTGCACGCATGCTTACGCAAGCCATTCAGCAATGGGATCTTTCACGTATTCCTGCAGGCACAGCTTTACACGGCTATTATTTATAAAATTTAAAATTCAGTTATGCTCAAATTGAAATGGATCATTTGAGATTGTGTCATGTTTTTTATTTTTGGTGTTGGACCGAAAACCAAAGTGGTCGAGAAAAGTCAATTTAGCTGCCCCGTTTGCCGCACTCGCAGTAGCTATGAACTCAGACAGCAACGACAATATTTTTCCTTATTTTTTATTCCCTTGTTTCCTATGTCTAAACAAAAAAATACTACAGTCAAGTGCTTACACTGCGGAACAGTCATGCCAAGCATGGTCTTGCACCATGCTCAGCCAGAAGCGAAATAGAAGGATAAATTCTAGAAGCTGGATTCTTCACGGCTAGGGTTAATCTCATGCGTGCTGGCTTCAATTTTCAGAATCAAACTCACCATCACTGCACACATAATTAACGATGAACCACCATAACTAATAAAAGGTAGAGTCAAACCTTTGGTAGGCAACATACCCATATTCATGCCTGCATTCACCATAATCTGTAATAAGAAGATAATGCTGATGCCATAAGCCAAATATCCTGCACGTAAGTACTGGTTTTTCAGGGCGCGATGACCAATTTTAATGCAGGCAATCAGCATAGCAAAAGACAAGCTCAACACCACAAAAATGCCTAAAAAGCCAAACTCTTCACCTAAGACAGCCAACATAAAGTCCGTATGTGCTTCAGGTAAATAGGACATTTTCTGGATACTATGCCCCAAGCCTACGCCTGCCCATTCACCGCGTCCAAATGCCATTAAGGCGTTAGACAACTGATAACCGACACCCAAAGGGTCATTCCACGGGTTTGAGAACGACATTAAACGCTCAAAACGATAAGGCTCAAATACCACCAAAAACACAAAGGCGGCAATAATCGCGCCAAAGGCAATACCAAACTGAATTAATGGCGCACCAGCTAAAAAGAAGACCCCTAACATGGTCAAGGCAATCACCACGGTCGCCCCCAAGTCAGGCTCTGCAATCACCAAACCTACCGTGACTGCCATAATCACTGCAAGACGAATCAGACCTTTAATGTTATTACGCACTTCTTCGGCACGGCGCACCACATAGTCAGCGGTAAAAATGGCCATCATCACTTTAGCGACTTCGGAAGCTTGCAGGGTAAAACCTGCGACCCGAATCCAGCGTTTAGAACCATTGACTTCAGTACCCACCAGCAACACTGCAGCCAACAAGGCAATGGTCACAATCCACAGAAAGAAGGTGTTGTTAAACCAGGTATTCAGCGGCACTCTATAGGCAATCACGGCAGCGATTAATGCCACCACAATAGAAATGCCATGACGCAATACATAGTGAAAGGCATTTTCATGCATGCGCTCGGCATAAGGCATAGAAGCCGATGCCACCATGATTGAACCAATACATAACAGCGCCAGTACGCTAAAAATCAGTACATTGCGTACATTCACTTCCGCTGGCAGTTTGGGTAACCAGCGCTCATAGACCTGATTGAGTTTATTGATTGTTGTCTGAGCAAAGCCAGCCATATCTCACACCTTATTGTTGTTATACCAGTGCGTTGACATAAGCAACGAACTTGTGACCACGTTCTGGATAGCCCGAGAACATATCAAAACTTGCACATGCAGGTGACAATAACACCACATCATGCGCTTGTGTATGTTGTTGGCAGATTTCAACTGCTTGTTGCAAGGTATCTGCAGTTAAGAGTTGGGTTGTTCCCGCAACTGCTGTTTCAATTTTCGTAGCATCCTCACCAATCAACACTGCCAGTTTGGCATATTGTTGCAATGATTGGCGTAGCGCAGTGAAGTCCTGCCCTTTGCCTTGCCCACCTAAAATAATCGCAACCTTACCGCCTTGTGCCTGAATTGCTGCACCCAAGCCATCTAAAGCTGCCAAAGTTGCACCGATGTTGGTTCCTTTGGAGTCATTATAATAACGCACCCCATGTAATTCTTTGACGAATTCACAACGATGCTCCAAACCTTTAAAGGTTTTCAGCGTTTCCAGCATGCTGTGCATAGATAAACCAATGGCTTCACCCAATGCCAAACACGCTAATGCATTAGCAATATTGTGTGTGCCTTGAATATACATCTCGGTGCTTTTTAATAAACGCTCACGCCCACGTGCCAACCACATGCTGCCATCATCATCTTTTAATAAGCCGTATTGGTTTAGGTCAGGCGCATTTAAGCCAAAACTTTGCATAGGGGTTTGATCTGGCACTAACGGACGACTTAAAGCATCATCACGGTTAAACACCACTTTTTTCACACCCTGAAAAATACGATGTTTGGCGGTGTGATAACCGAACATATCGCCATGACGGTCTAAATGGTCTTCACTCATGTTCAGCACTACCGCCACTTCTGCATTTAAATTCGAGGTGGTTTCTAGCTGAAAACTGGAGAGTTCTAAAATATACAGTTCAGGATCATCTTTAATCAAATCCAGCGCAGGGCGTCCCAAATTTCCACCTACCGCGACTTTTTTACCTGCCTGCTCTGCCATTAAACCAATCAGTGTGGTAACGGTACTTTTCGCATTAGACCCTGTAATTGCCACAATAGGTTTGTCGGTCACACGACGTAAAATCTGAATTTCACTCACCACAGGAATGCCCTGCGCCATCGCAGCCTGAATTTCAGGGAGTTTTGGATCTAAACCTGGGCTAATCACAATTTCTTCCGCAGACAACAATAAATCCTGATCAAACTGACCAAAACGGGTTTCTACTTCGGCAGGAATTTGGTCATGCCCTGGAGGTGTGGGGCGAGAATCTGTCACAGCAACGCGGTAACCCTGATGATGTAAAAAATTAACGGCTGCAACACCAGAAATACCAAGTCCTGCAACGACTTTTAATCCACCACGTTGTATTAACATTTTTGCCCCATTTTGTGCGCTAATTTTGAAACAGACAAAATAGTAGCACTTTGCTGTTTTGAATGCTTTTTCTGTTTGCAGTTCCTGCAGTTTTTTTGTGTCAGTGCGTAAAAAAACCGTCATATTGCAGACGGTTTTTAAAAAGAATATTGCTAAAGTGAATAAACAAGCCTATTTCCACTTCACCGCTTGAACTTCAACTTTCTTTTCTGCGGGTTGATCTTGAGAATCACAACCACAACTGCCGCCACAGCCTGCCGCGGCTGCAGGTTTTAGCCATTTGGCCAAGCCATGCCAGCCTTTTTCAGTACAGAAATTGGAGAGTTTTAGAAAAACTGCGCCAGAAGTCTTGGGAAAGACTTTTTTAAAGACTACTACAGCACTCCACAGTACCAATGCAGCAACAATTAAAATTTCAACCATGTTCATCTACTCCTGTAGGTCAGGCATGTGCCTTAACCCAACAAATACGATGCCGTTTGATAAGTCAGGAATGACATGAAATAAGCCAAACCAAATAGATAGCAGGTCATAATACTGACCGTACGCCATGATCCTGTTTCGCGTTTTACCGTTGCTAAAGTTGCCAAACAATGCGGTGCATAAATAAACCACACCAATAACGATAAACCCGTTGCCAATGACCAGCCCAGTTCACCACCACCACTAATTAAAGCAGCCAAACCTTGGGACATGGCATCTTCATCCACTGCAGATAAGGCATAGACTGTGCCTAATGCAGCCACCACCACTTCACGCGCTGCCATCGCAGGAATCAAGGCAATCACGATCTGCCAGTTAAAGCCCACAGGAGCAAAAATTGGCTGTAATACATGCCCCAGCATCCCTGCAAAACTATAGTCAATTGCAGGCATGGTCGCGCCTTCAGGCGGCTGCGGGAACGTACACAAGAACCACAATAAAATCGACAGTGCAAAAATAATGCCACCGACACGCTTTAAGAAAATTTTGGCGCGATCTAGCAAACCAATCCAAACACTTTTTAGGTCTGGAAAACGGTAACTTGGTAGTTCCATCAACAAGACATGCTCAGATTTATCTTTTTGCAAAAATTTAAGCACAAAAGATACGCCCAAGGCACTCACAATGCCTGCCATATACAGACCGAACAAGACCAGACCTTGTAAATTAAACATGCCCCATACAGTTTGATTGGGAATGAATGCTGCGATGAGTAAGGCATATACAGGCAAGCGCGCAGAACAAGTCATTAACGGCGCAACCATAATCGTGGTTAAACGATCACGTGGGTCAGCAATACTACGTGTTGCCATAATGCCCGGCACTGCACAGGCAAAACTAGACAGCAATGGAATAAAGGCACGACCACTCAAACCTGCGCTAAACATCAGCTTATCGAGCAAGAATGCGGCACGTGGCAAATAACCCGATTCCTCTAAAATTAAAATAAACAGGAACAGAATTAAAATTTGCGGCAAGAACACCACCACACCGCCTGCGCCCGCAATAATGCCATCCACAATCAAGCTGTTCAGCAAGGGATGGCTAATGTTTTCGCCAATCACTTCACCTAGCCAGCCAAATAAACTTTCGATGCCATCCATAAACGGTGCAGCCCAAGCAAAAACAGCTTGGAATACAATGAACATCATCACGGCAAGGCTTACCAAGCCAAACACAGGATGCAGAAAAATTTTATCTAGAATGTCAGAGCGTTTGTCTTCTTCATCTACAAACTGCACTACATCATGCAAAATGGTTTGAATACGTTGGTGCTGGCTGCCTTTTAAGCCTGTCAATTCAGTCTGTGGTACTGCAAACTTACCCAAATCCAAAGCATTCATTAAATTTTGAATACCTGAATCACGCACCGCAACGGTTTCCACCACAGGCACACCCAAACGCTCAGATAGCTTTTGCGTATTAATTTGCATTCCGCGGCGGCGTGCTTCATCCATCATATTGAGCACCAATAAAATTGGACGTCCCAACTCAATCATTTCCAGCACCAAACCTAACTGCAGTTTCAGGTTAGTCGCATCGACCACACACAAAAATGCATCTTGCTGACCTTCTTCAGCAATTTTGCCCTGTACTACATCACGGGTAATGGCTTCATCTGGGCTGGTGGCTTCTAGGCTGTATGTACCTGGTAAATCCAGTACACGTACCGCCTGCCCCGAAGGCAAGTTGAACTGACCCACTTTGCGCTCTACGGTAACACCCGCATAGTTTGCAACTTTCTGACGTGTCCCTGTCAAATGGTTAAATAAAGAAGTTTTACCGCAGTTTGGATTCCCTACAAGTGCGATACGTAAGGGATCACTCATGCAGTTACTCCCTGCTCAATTTCAACGCGATCAGCTTCCACTTTGCGCAAGGCAAAACGGGTAAATCCCACCTGAATTAAGATTGGATCTCCACCAAAAATACCTTTGGTAATCACCTGCACAGGCGTTCCAGGCACAAAGCCCAACGTTTCTAAGCGATTCGCAACCAAATCATTTAGGGATGTTCCACCATCGGCAGTCCGAAGTACCTGACGAATGATGGCTGTTTGTTTTGCTTTGAGTTCTGACAAACGCACCGTGAAATTCCTATACTATTTTGCCCATTATATACGCAAATGAGAATAATTAACAAATAAGGTCAACTTACATTTAATGGTTTTATATCACATCGACAGGCTTACTGAATTGGATTAGAGTAGAAAATAACTATGCCTATTATCGTTTTTCCCAATCAATATTGGGATTTTTCATGTGATCACTATGCTGAACAAAAAACCGCGTATTCCTGCTGCAATTCAAATTCCAGAATCCCTGAGTTTTTTGGAAGGTTATCGCAATGATTTAATTGCACAAAGTGTGAGCCCACATACACGTAATGCTTATTTATCCGATTTAATTCAGTGCAGCGAATATGTCAGTAAATCCATGCCAGACTGGCAACATGATGATATCTCTGATGTGTTGATTGCGCTGACCAAACAACAGAAAAGTCCACGCTCAATTGCACGCTGTCTTTCTGCCCTGCGCTCTTTTTACAAATTTTTAAGAGAACATAAATTACGTTCCGACAACCCTGTTGCGGCACATAAAACACCTAAGTTGGGTCGTGCTCTACCCAAAGACTTGTCCGAAGCCGATGTCGATGCGTTGATTCAAGCACCGAATATTCAGACGGCCTTGGGCTTAAGAGATCGTGCCATGCTGGAAGTCCTGTATGCCTGCGGTTTACGTGTCACTGAATTGCTCAACTTGCGTCTAGACTTGATTAACCTCAAACAAGGTTATTTACGCATTGTGGGAAAAGGCAATAAAGAACGCTTAGTACCCATGGGGCAAGTCGCCTGTGAATGGATTGAACAATATTTAATAGAATCGCGCCCACAGCTGTATAAAACCGCCACAGATTATCTATTTTTAACGCAGCATGGTGGCATTATGAGTCGGCAGAACTTCTGGTACGCCATTAAACGCTATGCCCTGCAAGCAGGCATTCAGGCCGAGTTATCGCCACACACCTTAAGACATGCATTTGCCACCCACTTGCTGAATCATGGTGCAGATTTACGTGTGGTACAAATGCTGCTCGGACATAGTGATTTATCTACCACACAAATTTATACCCATGTGGCACAAGTCCGTATGCAGCAACTACATGCCCAGCACCATCCACGGGCTTAAAATCAAAAACGACGCAGAAGTTTAACGATCACAACTATTTTTTGTTATGCTAACGCTCTATTTTTTACGCCAACAAGAAAGGGTTGTTTATGACATTTACCCGCTCAACACTTTTGATTGCCTGTTCACTTGCCAGTGCTTTTGCAATCACCGCTTGCTCAAATGCCAATAACGAAGACAAAAAGCAAACTACGCTCACCGCAAGTGCTCCCGCTACAGGTGAAGCATCGACTCTAATTGAACGCAATGCACAACAACGTCTAAGCACGACCTTGCAGCAACATTTTAAAACTGCAGGCATCAATGCCAAAATTACCGATATTAAAGCCACTGAAGTACCCAACCTATTTTGGGTCAGCCTAGCAGGCATGTCTTCAGTCTATGCCACCAGCGACGGCAAATACATTATTCAGGGCGATGTGATTCGTTTAGGCGACAAAGAACTGCACAACGTCAGTGAAAACCTGCAAGCAGGCGTGAACAAAAAAATCTTTGCTGAATTAAAGCAGGAAGATTTACTGGTCTTCCCTGCCAAAGGCAAAACCAAACACGTCATTTATGTCTTTACCGATGTCAGCTGCCCATATTGCCATCGTCTACATGAACAAATGGATGAAATGAACGGCAAAGGGATTGAAGTCCGTTACATTGCTTGGCCACGTGGCGAACAGCACATGCCAAACATGGAAGCGATCTGGTGTAGTGAAGACCGCCATGCAGCCTTTAATGCGGTTATGAATGGTGCACCAATTGCCCCTGCCAACTGTAAAAACCCAGTTCGTGCTCAATATCAACTGGGTTTAAATATGGGCGTAAATGGCACGCCCGCAATTTATAATGCTGAAGGCGTTTATTTGGGTGGCTATTTGTCTACTTCAGAATTGGTGAAGCGTTTAGAAAACTAAAAATACGCAGTTTTTGGGATGTTTCATCTTGGTCATAAACTAAGATGAAGCGTCCATAGAGCCAATATAAATAACGAATTTTTATCTGTGATTTTACTTTTTTTTATATACAAAAGATAAGTGAGATCTGCCCTAGAGTCAGCGCGTTTTTTTAGCTATGATCTAAACTCGCTTAAAGTTGATTAATATGGAGTGTGACGTGAAACCAGTTCGTCTGGCAATCCTCGGTCTTGGTACTGTGGGTGGTGGTGCCCTTAAACTATTAAAAGAAAATGCTGCTGAGATTAGACGTCGCACCGGTCGTGAAATTGAAATCACCTATGTGGGAACACGTCGTCCGCGTCCAGACCTCAACTTGCCAGAATCTGTCAAGCAAAGTGATGACTTAATGGACATCGTACGTCAACCCGATGTAGACGTCGTGGTTGAAGTCATGGGCGGTATTCACCCTGCGTATGAAGTCATCATGGAAGCGATGAAACACGGCAAACAAGTCGTGACTGCCAACAAAGCCCTGCTTGCAGAACATGGCAATGAGCTATTTAAAGCAGCAGAAGACAATGCTGTACAAATTGCCTATGAAGCAGCAGTTGCAGGCGGTATTCCAATTATTAAAGTAATTCGTGAAGGTTTGGCTGCCAACAAAATTGAATGGCTAGCAGGCATCATTAACGGTACTGGCAACTTTATTTTAAGTGAAATGCGTGAAAAAGGCCGTACCTTTGAAGATGTCCTGAAAGAAGCGCAAGAATTAGGTTATGCCGAAGCCGATCCAACCTTTGACGTTGAAGGTATTGATGCTGCACACAAACTGACCATTTTGGCTTCATGTGCTTTTGGTATTCCACTACAGTTTGACAAAGTCTTTACCGAAGGTATTGGCAAAGTCACAGCGCAAGATGTGAAATATGCAGAAGAACTAGGCTTCCGCATCAAACACTTAGGGATTGCACGTCGTACCGACAAAGGGATTGAACTTCGCGTCCACCCAACTTTAATTCCTGAAGAAGAATTGATTGCCAATGTTAATGGCGTGAAAAACGCGGTCTTGGTACAAGCCAATGCGGTTGGTCCAACGCTCTATTATGGCGCAGGTGCAGGTGCAGGCCCAACAGCCTCTGCAGTAGTTGCAGATGTCGTTGATATTGTCCGTGACATTTCTTATACCGAAGATGGCGCAGGTACAATTCCGCAATTGGCATTTGAAGCCTTAACCGACTTGCCAATTTTAAGCCGTGAAGAAATGACCACGGGTTACTACATTCGCATTAATGCCGAAGACCAAACTGGCGTACTTGCTGATGTGACCACTATTTTAAGCCGCGCGGGAATCAGTATTGATGCCATCATGCAGCAATCACGCTTAAAAGACCTTATTCCTATCGTGATTCTGACTGACCCAGTCCTAGAATCAAAAATGGATGAAGCGTTACAACAAATTCAAGCATTGCCAACCATTCATGGCGAAATTGTACGAATTCGTTTAGAATCGCTTGATAATTAATCGGGTGGAGGGGAGTATTTCCCCTTGCCAAGCTCTACACACAATTGGAACATCATCATGTCGAATGCCAATCGTTATACTGGTTTAGTTGACCGTTATCGTGACCGTTTACCAGTGTCTGCAACCACACGTGCAATCTCTCTAGGCGAAGGAAACACGCCACTGATTAAGCTTGAGAATATTCCACGCATTATTGGTAAAGATGTTGAAATTTATGTGAAGTATGAAGGCTTAAACCCGACAGGTTCATTTAAAGACCGTGGTATGACCATGGCAGTTACTAAAGCAGTTGAAGAAGGTTCAAAAGCCATTATCTGTGCATCTACAGGTAATACTTCTGCTGCTGCTGCTGCCTATGCTGCACGTGCAGGCATCAAAGCATTCGTTTTAATTCCTGAAGGCAAAATTGCCATGGGTAAAATGGCACAAGCGATGATGTACGGTGCCATCACCATGCAAATCCGCGGTAACTTTGACGATGGTATGCGTCTAGTTAAAGAAGTTGCTGACCAAGCACCTGTGACCATTGTAAACTCGATCAACCCTTACCGCCTACAAGGTCAAAAGACCATTGCGTATGAAATTGTAGATGAGTTAGGTCGTGCACCAGATTACCACTGCTTACCTGTAGGTAACGCAGGCAACATTACTGCACACTGGATGGGTTATACCGAAGCGGTTGCCAACCAATCTGCCGATCAATTCGAGCAAGTGGTCTATGACGCAGCAACGGACAAATTCACAGGTCCAAACCCTGAAGGCCGCCCAATCATGGTGGGTTATCAAGCGTCTGGCGCTGCACCATTCTTACGTGGTGCGCCTGTAGAAAACCCTGAAACTGTTGCAACTGCAATTCGTATTGGTAACCCACAAAGCTGGAACCATGCCAAAGCCGTTGTACGCGATTCAGAAGGTTGGTTTGATGAGCTAACTGATGCTGAAATCTTAGAAGCACAACGCATGCTTTCAATGTATGAAGGCGTATTTGTTGAGCCTGCATCTGCTGCGTCTATTGGTGGTGCAATGCGCGACATCAAAGCAGGTAAAATCAAAGAAGGTTCTGTGATTGTATGTACCGTAACAGGTAACGG
Source organism: Acinetobacter sp. YH12135 (assembly GCF_013418565.1). Lineage (NCBI taxonomy): Bacteria > Pseudomonadati > Pseudomonadota > Gammaproteobacteria > Moraxellales > Moraxellaceae > Acinetobacter > Acinetobacter sp. YH12135. Next base: position 50,867 of record NZ_VPBU01000013.1, on the reverse strand, counting down.
TCTGAAAGATCCTGACACTGCAATGAAACAATGTGCAGATGCGGTGATGCTCTCTATTGATGCTACAATGCAACAAGTAAAAGACTCTATCCTTTCAAACATGTAAGTTTTGAATCGTGATCAAAAAAACCTGCATTAGCAGGTTTTTTTGTGTTTGGAATTATGCAACTTTAACGAAAGTTGAGTCATACGATTGATAACTCAACGCTCCAAGCTGAATGTGCTCTTAAATACGTTTAGGTAACTGGCTTGCCCAACTCATTAAGCGAGTTGCATCATTGGTACGTGCTTGTGAAGTATCTGCACCCAAAAGCACCACCACTGCAGGACGGTTATTCAAAGTGGTATGCATCACCACACAACGCCCTGCTTCATTGATATAGCCTGTTTTAGACAGATTAATATTCCAACCACCATTACGTACCAGTGCATTGGTATTGTTAGATTTTAAAACACGATAACCCAAGTTAAAGTCATAGGTTGGCGTGGTTGAGAATTGGCGAATCAAACCATATTGCGAAGCGGTGCTGACCAAAATACCCAAATCACGCGCAGAAGATACATTACGTGGGTCTAAGCCTGTTGCTTCGGTAAAACGGGTAGAATGCATGCCCAATTCACGCGCTTTAGCATTCATTGCGGCTACAAAGGCATTTTTCCCACCTGGATAAGTACGTGCCAACGCTGCTGCTGCAGGATTTTCAGATTTCATTAATGCAAACAGTAACGCTTCGGCACGGTTTAACTTGTCGCCCACACGCAAAGTTGAGCTTGAGTTTTTACCTGCTGCACCTGCAAAATCAATCGATTGCAAAGTGATTTGTTCAGACATATTCAAACGTGCATCAGAAGTCACCACGGCAGTCATCACCTTGGTCACAGATGCAATAGGTAATGCCACATTGGTATTTTTGCTATACAGCACTTCACCTGTTTGCGCATCCATCACCAAAGCCGCACGTGCATTAACTGATGGTTGGTTGCTATAAGCAGAGGTATCTAAAATACGGACTGTTTTAGGCGCAGTGGAAGCAGGTGCAACACCATTGCTACTACGCACTGTAGTGGTAATTTTCGTTGAACCTGGCGGAGTAGGTTCAGCAACATAGCTCTCTGGCGCAGCCTGAGCGCTCGCACTGGTACTTTCCAGATCACCATTTAAGAATTGATCGGCTTGCTCCGAAGACCAACTTAAGGTCGCCTGACCGTCGCTCCCAGAGGAAGGATTGATGACAAGTTCAGCAAAACTGACAGAACTTAGGCTGAACATCATAGATGCGACCAGCACATGCATGAACGACTTCTTAGAATTTTTCACGACTGCTTACTCAACTCAGGGAGGTAAGATACATTTGCGTATTACCTCAAATATGCCTTACATTTAAAAATACAACAATGAATCGTTTTTGACACCATAATTGTGCAGAACTTTTCATTCTAGATTAAGAATAGCATTGCTAATTTTGTCGTTTCATTGCAAGCTAATTTTGCTTTATGTAACAAAAAAGATGATTTTTTCAAAGGGAGAGTGTAGGTGATCACAGTTTTAGTAGTCGACGATCATGAATTGGTACGTACTGGGATTTGCCGTATGCTCGAAGACCATGCCGATGTGCAGGTGATTGGACAAGCTGAATCGGGTGAAGAAGCGATTACCTTAGTGCGTCAGCATCATCCCAATGTGGTGTTGTTAGATGTGAACATGCCTGGGATTGGAGGCGTAGAAACCACACGTCGTCTATTGCAAACTGCACCAGACACTAAGGTCTTGGCGGTGAGTGGTTTGGCAGAAGAACCCTACCCTTCTTTATTGCTGAAAGCAGGTGCAAAAGGCTATATCACCAAAGGCGCACCTGTCAGTGAAATGGTACGTGCCATTAAAAAAGTCATGCAGGGCGGTAAATACTTCAGTGCCGACATTGCCGAACAACTGGCAAGTTCATACTTATCTGACACACAACAATCGCCTTTTGATAGTCTTTCAGAACGTGAAATGCAAGTGGCGATGATGGTGGTGAATTGTATTAGCGCACAGGAAATTGCCGATAAGTTGTTTGTCAGTGTAAAAACCGTAAATACCTATCGTTACCGTATTTTTGAAAAATTAAATATTGATAGTGATGTCAAACTGACTCACCTTGCCATTCGTTATGGACTGATTAAACCCTAAATTTTCAACGCTGTTGATGCACAAATAAGACCTTTACGATATGCCAGATTTAAAACAACATTCTGAGTTAAATCAGTATCATCTTGGCATGTGGTATGGTACTTACCGACTGCTGATTGCCTTTTGTTTGCTGCTGATTACCCTGCTCACCTTTCAGCAGCTTGGCACACAATATCAGCACCCGGGTTTATATCTGTATACCTTGGTCTGCTATTTTATTTTTAGCTGCCTGCAACTGATCAGCTATAAATATATTCCTTTTAAAAGCACGCAACAACTGACCCTGTTTTTTGCAGTCGATATTATCGCGCTGAGTAGCCTGACTTTTGCCAGTGATGGCCCTAATTTATATTTAAGTCTGCTGTTTGTGATCACGATTTTTGCAGCCTCTCTCTTGCTGCAAAAGCGTAAAGCCTTGGCCATTACCCTCATCGCGATGATTATGGTGATTTACCAACACTTTGTTGGGAGTTTGCTGGACTTTTCATCGCTAAATAATATTGGTCAAAGTGCGCTATTGGCATTTTTATTTTGGGTGGTTTATGGCAGTGGACGTATTGCAGTACGGCGTTTCCAAATTTTAGAAAATCTAAATTTTTCGCAATCTTTGGAATTAAACCGCCTACAAAATATCAACCGTTATATTTTAGAACAAACCGAAATGGGCTATTTGGTTTTAGATGAAAATTGCCATGTCGTCCTCAGCAACCCTGCAGCCTGTCATTTGTTGGGGATTCATCCTAAATATGCGCACGCGACCTATCCCCTATATAAAATTCAGCCTGATTTATTTGATCTGTTCAAATTTGATCAATTGCAAGATGGAGAAAAATTTCAATTCGAGTCGCAACTGAGTCATTTTCATGTGCATATTCAGGTACAAAAACTCAAAGTGCCACATCAAACGCTGACTTTATTGGCGCTGCAGGATGGACGTAAAATCAATCAGCAAGTCCAGCAACTCAAATTAGCCGCCTTGGGACAACTCTCTGCCAGTATTGCACACGAAATTCGCAACCCTTTGGCAGCCATTGTACAAGCCAACGATTTATTTACAGGCAGTGATGCAGCACAGCAACAATTGCTGTCCGACATGATCAGCAAACAAGCGACACGGATTGATAAAATTATTCACGATACGCTGAGCATGGTCAAAAATAAACAAACCACGCCTGTCGCGATTCAGCTCAATCAATTTTTGCCGCAATTCATTCAGGAAGATTTACCTGATGCAGCGAGTCAAATTCAGCTTACACTGACCGAACAACTGAGTATTCAGTTTGATGAATCGCAGTTTCGCCAAGTGCTAATTAATCTGATTCGTAACGCCATTCGGCACAATGCTGCACAACAACCTATTGAGATTACGGTCTATCCGAAAGCAACTTATATTTATATTGATGTGCGGGATTTTGGTGCAGGTGTCGCCAATCAAGATCTCCTCTATCTGTTCCAGCCATTTTTCAGTACCGAAATCAATGGAACTGGTTTAGGATTGTATCTATCGCATAGTTTTTGCGAGGCGAATCAAGCCAAGCTGAGCTATGTAGAACAAGAACAAGGCGCATGTTTCAGGATGAAATGTCTACGTGCCATTGAATAAACGCGATTGATATTGGATCAATCTTGTTGCTGTGGTTTTGATTTAATTTTGTGTGGTTTTGGGGAAAATATGCACGCTGTTCAACCTTTGGTTTTATTGGTCGATGACGAAGAAGACCTTTGTACCCTCATGCAGATGACTTTGGCACGTATGGGGATTCAAACCCATGTCGCGTATCGTTTAGCACAAGCCAAGCAATTATTGGCAGAACATCAGTACGATGCTTGCTTAACCGACTTAAACCTGCCCGATGGCAATGGCTTGCAACTGGTTGAATGGATTTCCGAACAATATCCGAATGTGCCTGTTGCCGTATTGACCGCTTACGGCAATATGGATATTGCGATTGCTGCTTTAAAAGCAGGTGCATTTGACTTTGTCAGCAAGCCTGTCAATCAAATACATTTACAGCAACTCCTTGAAAAAGCACTGAATAAACCTTTCGACACCACCGATCATCACAGCCAAGATCAGCTTGAATATAAAATGTTGATTGGGCAATCTTTGCCTATTCAGCAATTGCGCAGCACCATCAAAAAAATTGCGCGCTCGCAAGCGCCTGTATTTATTACAGGCGAATCAGGTACGGGGAAAGAAGTTGTCGCCAATTTGGTTCACCGTTTAAGTAACCGCAACGAAGGACCATTTATTGCAATTAACTGTGGTGCAATCCCCACCGAACTCATGGAAAGCGAGCTATTTGGACACAAAAAAGGTAGCTTTACAGGAGCGACTCAAGACAAACAAGGTCTGATTCAATCTGCACATGGTGGCAGCTTATTTTTAGATGAAATTGCCGAACTGCCACTGAGCATGCAAGTCAAACTGCTGCGTGCCGTTCAGGAAAAGCGCATCCGTCCTGTGGGTTCAGATAGTGAAATTGATGTCGATTTTCGTGTGATCAGCGCCAGTCATCAGGACTTAGAAAGTTTGGTTCAGCAAGGACGTTTCCGTCAGGATTTATTCTTCCGTATTCACGTGATGGATTTGGTCTTGCCTGCCTTGCGTGAACGTGGACAAGATATTCTGTTATTGGCAGACCACTTCATTCAAAAAGTTGCACAAGAATGGGACATTCCTGCCAAACAACTGACACCTCGTGCCCAGCAATTTTTATTAGAACAGTACTATCCGGGTAATGTGCGTGAGTTACGCAATATTATTGAACGTGCCATTACCCTGAGTGATGATGATGTTATTGATCTCAAACACTTACAAACCGCACCCTTGCGCCAATTCAGTATGAGCAATACAGCAACCACTGAATCACAACCTACAGCAGAAACACCACAGCAGATCGTGACAGATGTATTGCTGACAGGACGCAAACTGCCTGAAGAAGGTTTAGAAGCCTACTTGGAAAAAGTAGAAAAAGACATTTTACTGAATGCGCTGCACCTGACCCACTGGAACCGTACGTTGGCAGCAAAAAAATTGGGCATGTCTTTCCGTTCTTTGCGCTATCGTCTGAAAAAGTTTGGATTAGATACTGAAGATGAGTAAACGCTAAACAATGAAGACTGTCTAAAAATACGTGTTACTCAGATGAGACTTAACGGCGGCTCAGCAGTAAATCTGCCACATGCTCAAGATAAGCCTCTTCTTTCATTTCAGGACTTTGAATATATTGCTGATTCGGCTGAATCCCAACCCCTTCAATCATTTGCTCGCGTGGGGTGTAATAATGCGAAACCGTCATTTGTAAGGCAGCACCATCGCTAAGTGGGAACAGCTTTTGCACCACCCCCTTGCCATAACTTTTTTCGCCCATCACCCAAGCGCGTGAATGGTCTTTTAAAGCACCAGTAAAGACTTCTGCCGCAGATGCAGAGCGATGATTAATCAGTACTCCGACTTTTAAATTTTGAAATTCAAAGCTAGGTAACGCCTGAAATTGTTGATCGCCTTCAGAACGACTTTTGGTCGATACAATCACACCCTGATTTAAAAATAAATCGGCAGATTCCACAGCAGCAGACAGTAAGCCTCCTGGGTTATTACGCAGATCAATCAATACGGCTTTTAAGCGTGGCGTGCTATGTTCTTCAATTAAGCGTTTAATTTCATTGGCGGTGTCTTGCTGAAACACACGTACTTTTAACAACAAGACCTGATTAGAAAGCATCTGCGCCTGAATATCGGTTTCTACTTTTTTGTTGCGTACCAACATAATTTCAGGCTGATTGGCTGCACGTTGTACGCTTACAGTCGATCCCACTGAGCCTGTGAGCAGGTTATTGACCTGATCTGCACTCAGCTTTTTCAGTTCTTGGTTATCAATTTTAAATAGGCTGTCGCCATTCTTCAGCCCTTGTTTAGCCGAGTCGGCATTGGCACTTAAATTTTGAATGACCCAATGTTGCTGGGCAGCGTCATAGCGCAAAGTAAAATCAACCGAGGCCAAGTCGCCTTCGGTATATTGTAAAAGTTGTTTATATTCTTCAGCAGTTAAATAGCGTGAATAACGGTCTAAACCGCTCACCAAGCCACGAATGGCTTGCTGAAACAAGGCATCATCACTTTTTTCAGTCACATAGTTGTCTTTGACAATGCCATAGATTTGTACAAATTCCTGTATCGACTCTACAGGCACATCGACATAGTCCTGTTGTAGTGTAGGGCCATCTAACTCCAAATCTGGCGCAGCCCAAACACTCGAATGACTGGCACACAACACGCTTGCCAACACAACCGCATAAATTTTGTGAGCCGTCATTCCATCATCTACCTGTCTCGAGGGTTATGCCTGTAGGCGAATTAAGTTGCGACCTTGCATATCTGCTGGCACTGGCAATTGCATCAAATTCAATAAAGTTGGTGCAACATCTGCCAACACACCACCTTCCAAAATGGTGGCCTGAGTTGGGCCTACATAAATGAATGGCACCAATTCAGTGGTGTGCTGAGTATGTACCTGACCACTGTCATAGTCTTGCATTTGCTCGACGTTACCATGGTCAGCGGTAATAATCATGTGACCTTGTTTCGCCATCACCGCTTCATAAACGCGACCCAAACAGGTATCTACTGCTTCAACTGCTTTGACTGCTGCATCAAACACACCAGTATGACCGACCATATCGCCATTGGCATAGTTCACTACCAACAAATCATATTCACCTGAATTAATGGCTGCAACCAGTTCATCAGTCACTTCATAAGCGCTCATTTCAGGTTTTAAGTCGTAGGTTGCTACGTTTGGCGATGGAATCAGGATGCGTTTTTCACCCGGATATTCATCTTCACGACCACCACTAAAGAAGAACGTCACGTGTGCGTATTTTTCAGTTTCAGCAATACGCAATTGCGTTTTGCCCAAGTCTGACAAATATTCACCAATGGAGTTTTTCAAATCTTCTGGCATGTACGCCACTGGCGCAGCAATGCTGGCTTGATAACGGGTCAGCATCACAAATTTAGACAATTGCGGCACAACTTTACGTTCAAAACCAGCAAAGTTTTGCTCCACAAAAGCTTTGGTCAATTCACGTGCCCGGTCAGCACGGAAGTTCATAAACACCACGCTGTCGCCATCTTGAATTTTGGCAATTTCACCAATACGGGTGGCTTTAACAAACTCATCGCTTTCATCTGCCGCATAAGCCGCTGCCAAGCCTTCAACCGCAGTTGCCGCAGTGCGTACTGCCTCACCTTCGGTAAGTAGACGATAGGCTTGTTCTACACGATCCCAACGGTTGTCACGATCCATCGCATAGTAGCGACCAATCAGGCTGGCAATGCGCCCCTGATTTGGATATTGTGCAAATAATGCGTCCAGTTTTTCCAAAGAAGGCTGCGCGCTTTTTGGTGGCGTATCACGGCCATCTAAAAAGGCATGTAGATAAACTTTTGCACCACGTTTTAATGCCAATTCTGCCATCGCCACGATATGATCTTCATGCGAATGCACACCGCCTTCAGACAATAAACCAAGCAGATGCACTGCACCGTTGGCTGCTTTGGCTTTTTCTACCGCATCGACCAACACTTCATGTTCAAAGAAAGCGCCTGTACGAATGTCTTTGGTAATACGGGTAAAGTCTTGGTACAACACACGTCCTGCACCCAAGTTCATGTGACCAACTTCAGAGTTACCCATTTGACCATCTGGCAAGCCCACATCTTCACCTGAACCAGAGATCAAACCATGCGGATGCTTTTCCTGCATAGCAGTCAAATTTGGTCGTTTCGCTGCTAAAAACGCGTTGTCTTCGACCGCTTCGCGATGACCCACACCATCCATAATCACCAATACGTGAGGGATTTTGCCAGCAGTTGCATCCGCCATAATCAATACTCTTTTTCGTCTACAAATTAATCATGCTATCTTAACGAATTTTGCGTCAAGACTCTATGTTCAGAAGATGGTTTCCGCCACTGATTCAGATAGGTTTACCCAATCATACGGAAAAAGCAGCAGCATCGGTCCGCACTTAACGCGCACGATGCAGTAAGTAACCGCCGATGACAAACATTAAAATAATAGGGATAAATACGAACCACGCAGGCGATGGTGCATAGACCAAGCTGGCATAGCCCAAGAAATCTTGCAAATAAAAGAAGGTTAAGCCGACAAATAAAGCAATCACCAAACGGAAACCCATAGATTGCTGACGTAACGGCCCAAAAATAAAGGAGCAAGCAATCACCACCAAAGCAATCAGCGCAAAGGGCGCACCAAGTTTTTGCCAAAACGCCAATTGGTAGGTTTTTGGCACTTGGCTGTATTCATGCATATAACTCATGAAACTGACCAATTGACTTGGGGATAAATCTTCAGGGTCGATGGTGACCATGTGCACATATTTCGGTTGCAATGCTAAAGCCAAAGCCTGTTCGCTGTTTTTAGCTAAAGTCGCGTTGCCCGCCTGCAAAATATCCATCTGTTCAGTTTGATTGAGCAACCAACTACCGTCTTTAACAAACTGTCCCTGATCTGCAGACAATGTACCACGCAAGCGATAATTATCATCAAAATCGACCACTTGTACATTTTTGAGCTGCCCTTGGGCATTGGCGTAGTCAATATAAATAAAACGATTGCCTTCGCGCGACCAATAGCCACGAACTTCACCCAGCTCAGCGACGCTACGGTGACTTTTAACACTTTTGGCTTGTTCATTGGTGTATGGAATCACCCATTCACTGAGCACAAAAGACAGCAGTACCAATACCATGGCGGAACGAATCACCCATCCCACAATACGCCACAGGCTAATCCCTGCAGAACGCATCACAATCAATTCGCTGTTGGATGCCAACGTACCCAAGCCTAACACTGCGCCAATCAAGGCAGAAATCGGCAAAATTTCATAGAGATAATTTGGCGCACCCCACAATACATACAGCAATGCCTGCCATGCACTATAGTTTTCATTGAGTGAACCCAATTCGCCTAAATAGGTAAACAACACCTGCAAACCAGACAAAATTGCCGTTGCACCAAACATAGCCAGTGCAGTGGTCTTGGTGACGTGTTTTGCAACTATACGACGTGCCAACATCTTAAGACCTCACTCGCTGAATTTGCTGCTTAATTTTAGGTGCTAGTTTTTGTTTACGTGAGAACAAGGCTGCCGCAATCGCATAAGCCAACAACACCAACGGATAAGCAATCATGCCCATTTCTTGTTTGCTGATACGGGTTTTAACCGCCATGAGCGCCACAATCAAACTGGCGAAAATTAACAAGGCAGGAAACAGTTTTAAATAACGCCCCTGACGCGGACTAACTTCTGACAATGCCACGGCTAAAAACAACGCCACCACAATCGCAAAAGGCACAAAAATACGCCATCCCAGTTCACTTGCGACCACAGGGTCTGCACGGTTTTTCCAAAGTTGCGAGGTGGTTAAGGCTTCTACTTCGGCACTTTCAAATTTAGCTTCTTTGTCATTCTCTAAACGTAAACGATAACTTTGGAATTCTGCCTGTGAATATTTGGCTGTGCCCGGAAATATTTCATAACGACGCCCTTCGACCAAATCCACCACATTGGCAGGATCATTTTCCAGCTCTACCCGTGTCGCTTCTTTTGCCAGAATCATGACATCAGGACGACCTGCTTTTTCTGCACGTTGATAAAAGAAAATATCTTTCAGGTTTTTACGATCTTCGGACAGATCGCCTGCGTAAATGGTATATGGCCCTGAAGAAATAAATTCTTTGGGTCGCACCAAATCAAAACCTGTGCGTACTGCCTGACTGGTGGTCAATGCTTCAAACTGACGCAGTCCCCACGGTGATGCCCACAGCATTAAAAAGCCTTGGACAATTAGAAATACCAGCGTCATTGGCACCAATAAACGTGCCAATTGATGCCGACTCACGCCACTGCTGTTGAGCACTGCCATTTCATGGTCGACATATAAACGACCAAATACCAACATCAAGCCAATAAAGAAACCCAAAGGTAAGATCAGCGTCAAAAATTCAGGCAAGCGATAGCCAATGATGCTGAATAAAATACTCGCATCCAGACGCCCTTGTGCCGCCACGCCAAAATACTTGATCAAGCGACCACCCATCATGATCAAAGTCAGTAAGGCAATCACAACCAAGGATGTCGACACAACTTGCTTGACCAAATAACGCCGAATAATCAAATTATTTCTTCCAAAATGTGAGGGAATCCAATTCGCGTTAGTTTACCTGAATGTTGAAAATATAAAACCTATCGCCTTGTTATACATTGAAACTCGACGCATAAAAATGTTTCAATGGTTGCATAGTTTGCACATTTAGATAGGCATAAAATCCAGTGATTAAATTTAGCTTAAGTCCCGCATTCCAAGAACACAGCGCGAGTGAATCTTTGTCAATTTTAGTGGCTGCAGAACAGGTGCCACAGGCAACTGCTTCTTATCAAATCAAGGATTTAGACAGCATTATTCAAGCGACACAATTTAAAGCAGGCTTTAATGAAAGTTTAAGTTTGGTGGCTAGCGTTGCTGAATGCGCCAATAGCAACCTGATCGGTTTGGGTAAAACCGAAGAATTACCAGCCGCAAAGCTGGCAAAAATTGCACAAAGCATTATCAAATCTTCACAAAAAAAATTTAAACAGATCAGCATTGACTTGTCTGCCCTGCCTAGCGAGCTGCATTATGTATTTGCACTCAGCCTGACCCAAGCAGCCTATGCTTTTGATGAATACAAAAGCAAAAAGAATGAATTTCAGCTTGAACAAATCCATTTCATTGCCAATAACAGCCCACTCAGCGCAGATCAACTTCAATTGATTGAAGCCATGCAATCGGGGCAAAACATGGCACGCGACTTGGGCAACCGTCCGGGCAACATTTGTTTCCCTGAATATTTGGCAGAACAAGCCCAAGCACTTGCGGCAGAATATCCAGACCTACTCAAAGTCACCATTTTAGATGAAGCAGAAATAGCGGAATTGGGCATGGGTGCTTTCCTTGCAGTCAGTCAGGGTTCAGACCGTCCAGGACGCATCATTAGCCTCGAATACCAAGCACAGCGTGATGAAGCACCTGTGGTATTGGTTGGTAAAGGCATCACCTTTGATACAGGCGGCATTTCACTCAAACCCGGCTTAGGGATGGATGAAATGAAATTTGATATGTGTGGTTCTGCTTCAGTTTTAGGCACCATGCGCGCGCTGTGTGAAGCACGTTTACCTATCCATGTGGTCGGCACGATTGCCGCTGCAGAAAATATGCCGTCAGGCAAAGCCACTCGCCCGGGTGATATTGTGACCAGTATGAGCGGCCAAACCATCGAAATTTTAAATACCGATGCCGAAGGTCGTTTGGTGCTGTGCGATACCCTAACCTATGTGAAACGCTTCAACCCTGCTTTGGTGATTGATATTGCGACTTTAACAGGCGCTTGCGTGGTTGCACTCGGTTCGGTACTGACAGGCATGTTTACCCCAGATGATGAACTTGCGGCGGAATTGGATGCTGCGGGACACACTGCATTTGACCGTGTATGGCGTATGCCCGTGATTGACGATTACCAAGAACAACTGGATTCACCATTTGCCGATATTGGCAATATTGGTGGGCCTAAAGCAGGTTCAGTTACTGCAGCATGCTTCTTGCAACGCTTTACCCGTGACTATCGCTGGGCGCATCTAGACATTGCAGGCACTGCATGGAATTCAGGCAGCAATAAAGGCGCAACAGGTCGTCCTGTACCGTTATTGATGCAGTTCCTCGCACAACGTGCAAGCAATAATGGCTAAAGTTAGCTTTTATTTGTTTGAAAAAAGTCCTGAACGGCAAGTGGAAAGCACTTGCCGTTTATGCCGCAAAATTTTGCGGCAGCAGGCACGCATTTGGCTGCATTGCCCTGATCCAGAGTTACAGCAAATATTGGATGAGCGTCTGTGGAGTTTTGATGCCAGCAGCTTTATTCCACATGGCATTAACCAAACACAGGCCAGCGTATGTATTTCTGCCGAATTACCGCAGCAATCGGACTGGATTGTGTTTAATTTTAACAGTCAGGCACTTGAAGCCTATGCAAAATTTAGTCACATTATTGAGATTATTGAAAATCACGAAGCAGCTAAAGTGCTTGGACGTGAAAAATTTAAACAATATCGACGTTTGGGCATAGAACCACAGACGTTTAAGCTTTAATTTTAAAACGTTTTTTTAAAAATACTGCTCAAAATAAGGAGAGATGCGGTGACTTTAAATGTCGGCTCAGATTTTAAACAGCGCTGGTTAACCGCGCCTCAGGCTGTGCGCCAGACATTTATGGATGATCTGCATCGAATTTGTGAGGTCTTGCAACCTGAAACGCAATTACACAACTGGATTGCAGAAGATCAGCGCGCTCAGCAACAATCACAGGAAAAAATTGAACAAGCCTATGCTGACCTGAAAGCACGTTTGATTGAAGAAGCACGGCAACGTCGCCAATTGGCACTCGAACTCAAATTAGAACAGCAACGTGCAGAACAAGCCGCTTATGCTGCACAGCTACAGCAAGATGAAGCGCAACGCTTTGCAGAACAAACTCAAGCACTTGAGTTGATGCGTCAAAGTCTGGATCAGGAAATTTCAAACTATACTGCACGTTATGAGCAAAATCCTGAATTACCTGCAGTGACTTTTAATCAAGCCGCAACTGCGGTAAGTGATGATCAAATTGTTTCTGAACTTGAAAGTGTACGTTTGCGTTTAGAGCTAGAAGCCGAAACTCAAATTGAGCAGGCGGTAACGATCTTTCGTGCGCGACTACATGCTGCAGCCCAAGAAGAAATTGACTATATCTTAAAAAATTCAAATTTTTCTAAAGAATAATTTTACTTTTTATCCCCAATTAGCCCAAAGTCTTAAACCCAATGTCATCAAAATGAAATAATTTTGTCACATGATAATCATCCAGAAAAAGTTGAATTCTCAACTTTTATCTCCTTTAAATGACTTTTGTAATCATGGGTTTCAAATGGATATCTTGACGAAAATTTCAGGCAAAATCGACCATCTTAATGCGGGCGAACAGTGGAGTATTCGTGCTCAGGATTTATGGATCAGTCGTGCAGATTTCCAATCATTAAGCATGTACTTGTCTAAAGAAGCGGAAAAGGGTGAGTTTTCAATTCAAAGTAACGATACTTTTAGCCCGCGCTTGGGTGGCACAGAATTAATTGTCACCAAACACTAAAACTGAACAATATCAAAAGTCCACACGGTGGGCTTTTTTTGTGGCCATCAATCCACTTTTTTAGTTATCGCGGTGGATTTAGAAGAAGAAAATAGAAAAAATGAGGAATTTAAATCCAATCACCCAACCAAGACAAAATATTACCCAAGCCATAACCTATTGCCATTAAAGAAAAAATCCATACGGCAGCACCCACCACATTATAAAAACTAAAGGTCACCAAAGGCATGTGCCCTGACCCTGCAGCAAATGGTGCAAATGAACGAACAAACGGTATAAAACGCGCCATTAAAATAGTTTTGCCACCATGTTTCATAAAATAATGGTTGGTTTTGACAATATATTCAGGTTTGAAATAACGTGAATGTTGATGAAAATACTTCACCCCTAGAATTCGTCCAGTGTAATAGTTGACGCTATATCCCAAGACCGCAGCGACAAAAAGTAAAATCCCCATATAGTGCAAATGCACCACATCGGTGGTGGAACACAAGGCACCAATTGCGATCAGCAAACTATCGCCTGGTAAAAAGAACATGAACACAGAACCTGTTTCTGCAAAAATAATCAGAAACAAAATGGCATAGATCCACAGACCATAATTATCGAGTAATAATGGCAGCCAGTGTTCCAAATTCATTAAAAAATCAATCATCTACATTAAACCAAAGGGGTGTTTATGATGAAAAAAACATCTTTATCTTTTTAATTATCCCTAAAAACAAAAAAACAGTCTAATTTTTCAATCAGACTGTTTAAATTTCATTCGGCTCTGTGCTTATTTTAAAAAGCCATTTTCAGCCAAGAATTCCATGCTAATTTTAGATTGCTGCGTAGTTTCTGCAGCTTTATCACCCAAGAGCAAACGCTCAATATAACGCGCCAAGACATCCACTTCTAAATTGACCTTGCTGCCAACTTTCCATGTGCCAATATTGGTACGCTCTGCCGTGTGTGGAATTAAATTCAGACTGATAACACTGCCGCGTAAATGGTTAATGGTCAGGCTGATGCCATCGACGGTCACCGAACCTTTTTCTGCCAAATATTTGGCAATTTCTGCAGGTGCAGTCACTTCATAGTAAATTGAACGTGCATCTTCACGTACCAGCGTAATTTCACCGACTGCATCAACATGGCCACTTACGATATGTCCACCAAAACGTGTGGTCGGCAACATGGCTTTTTCGACATTGACAGGCTGACCCACTTTCCATGTGCCTAAAGTGGTACGGTTCAAACTTTCACGGGACACATCTGCGGCATACCAATTGTCGCCCCACTCGATCACAGTCAGGCAAATACCATTGGTGGCAATTGAATCCCCCAAATGCACATCTGACATATCTAAATCTGTCTGAATACGCAAACGTACATCACCGCCCACACTTTGCAGGCTTTCTACTTTACCTAAACTTTCAATAATGCCTGTAAACATAATCTTTTCTCTCATTCACTGAGGATTTGTGGATTTACCACAACGCCAATTGGGTACTCACACCTGAGGTATCTACACCACCCAATTCTGCAAAATGGTAAAGTTGCCCTAACAACTGGCGAATAGGTGGGCCTGACTTGGCATGCGTATCGGTAATCACAATAAATTCCAGCACGCGCGCACGCTCGGACTGACGCTGTTTACTCACGCGATAACGCGGAACATCTTGCGTCAATAACGTCACTCGACCGCGTTTTAAATTGGCTTGCAACAAGTCTGTGGCACTAATATTACCATCGGTAGAATAACTGGTCAGAATAAAACGTGCATTAATGGTGTCCAATAAGGTTTCATACGCCTCTTTGGCGTACTTAGATGAGTTGTATGGACTTGGACGTTCTTTGCGCCATGCACGGTCAATACCACTTTTAAAGCCTTTGGTGTCTGGGGTTGGTAAATCGACCTGATCCCACAAGGTTAAGGCATTTAAGACATGATAGTTACTGCTATAAGCATGTTGATTATACGGTGGGTCTAAATAAGCCACATCCACCTCAAAACCACTCATTTGATTGGCAAGATGCTGTGCATCGACACACCACATTTCTGCAGCAGGTTTATTTGGTTCACCAATGTCACAAAAACGACTTGGCGTGAGCCACAATAATGATTCTATTCGTTCGAGTGCAGTTTGAGTTTTGCCACCCCAGCCGTGGTGGAAGCTTTTAAACACCCCACTGGTATTACTGACAAAACTGGCAGAGTACAACAACGGCGCCAACAATGCCGACATCTCAACATCATCAATGGCACCCTGCGCTTGCCACGTAGCAATTTGCTGACGAATCGCATCTATGCGCATACCGTTACGACGTTTAAAGAATAAACGGTCACGACTTGGGTCATAAATTTCGTCATTGCGCGGACACAAATTATGCGTCACCCAGCCTTTGACTTCAGGCAAACGGTTCAAATAATCAATGGCTTTTTGATAGCCGCCTAATTCTTTAAACGCAGGTGCTTCAGTGCAGGCCAAAATCGCATGGTTTAAGGCATGGCTGTACGGTTCCCAGTCATTGGCAATCACCCGATAACCATTTTGACGCGCCAAACGTGATACCACTCCTGAACCTGCAAAAAAATCGGCAAAAATTGGTGCACGACCATTTTTAGGATGTAGCGTTCCTGTCTGTTCAAGTGCTTCTAAAATCAGATGCAGTAAACGGCGTTTATTGCCCAAATAAGGCACTAACTGATGGAATAAGTATTCATCAGTGGTGCGTGCCGCATGACGACGTTTGTGATAAACCGTTGACTCTGAACTCATAGTGTCTCTTGAGAAGGAATTAACCTAAGGCGCACGTCATCACCCAATTGAGTGACATCGCAAAGTTTAAATCGAAGTTGCTCTGCCATCTGTTCAAATTCTGCATTAAACATGGCACGAGCCGAGCGCCCTAACAATGTAGGTGCCACATAGCTGATCACTTCATCGACCCAACCTTCCTGTAAGAAAGCAGTCGATAAGGTTGCTCCCGCTTCAACCAATACATCATAAATTTGATGTTGCTGTACCAATTGGGCAAGTAAGGTGGCTAAAGGTTGCGGTTCCAATTGTAACACGCCCAAAGCAGCCAACTCTGCACGATATGGTCCTATCACCATCACCGTTTCAGGCTGCTGCAAAATTTGTGCGCTCAAAGGCAAACGACCTTGGCGATCTAAAATAATCCGTTTAGGTTGTACTACGCTGTGGATGTCATCTACACCCTCTAAATGGCGTACATTAAGCAGACAGTCATCGGCCAGTACCGTGTCGATCCCCGTTAATACTGCAGCAGAAATTGCCCGCCAATGCTGCACATCGGCACGTGCAGCCGTGCCTGTGATCCATTTGGATTCACCCGAAGCCATTGCCGTACGACCATCCAAACTAGAAGCAATTTTTAAACGCACATAAGGCATGCCTGTAGCCATGGCTTTTAAAAAGCCTGCATTTAACTGCGCTGCTTCAGCTTCTGCCACGCCCACGCTAACCTGAATACCTGCATCCTGTAAAATCTGAACGCCTTTACCTGCCACCAATGGATTCGGGTCTGGACAAGCCACAACCACTTTAGCCACGCCTGCATCGACCAAGGCTTTGGCACATGGTGGTGTGCGCCCATAGTGTGCACAAGGTTCCAAAGTCACATAAGCAGTTGCACCCTGCGCTTGTTCAGCGGCCTGACGCAAAGCAAAGACTTCGGCATGTGGCTGTCCTGCACGAGGATGGAAACCTTCGCCCAATAATTGGGCATCTTTAACAATAACGCAGCCCACGTTCGGATTTGGCTTAGTGCTGTATTGCCCCAAACGTGCCAGTTCAATGGCACGACGCATCCAAAAAAGATCATCGGGTTGCGCGTCAGTATTGAGTTCAATCATGGATGGTTGCTGTGGAATAGATGATGGCATTGCGCTTTATTGCTCACGCGACTGCATTTGTTCAATTTGGCGACGGAATGCTTCGACATCCTGAAAGTCTTGATACACCGAGGCAAAACGTACATAAGCAACATGATCCAATGCAAATAAAGCCTGCATAACAACCTCACCAATGGTACGTGATTTCACATCACGCTCTCCCAAACGGCGAATTTGTAATTGGATGTCGCTGAGTACCGTTTCAATTTGCTCTTGGGTCACGGGACGTTTTTGCAAAGCATGCATTAACGAACGACGTAACTTGGCTTCATCGAAAGGCTCACTTTTACCATCGGATTTAATCACCCGTGGCATAACCACTTCATAACTTTCAAAGGTGGTAAAGCGTTCACCACAGCCAATACACTCACGACGTCGGCGAATTTGGCAGCCTTCTGCCGCCAAACGTGAGTCAATCACTTTACTGTCTGCAGTGTTGCAAAATGGACAATGCATAGCGGTTTAATTGCACAAATTTGAATGAAAATGCAGTGTAGCAAAAATTCCAAACTTTGTAGAGTTTTACGCAACATATAGAAAAAAAACAGCCCCGAAGGGCTGTTTTACACAATATATTGATTATGTACTGTCTAGATTATTCTACACGTTCACCATGTTGGCTTAAGTCGAGTCCCATACGCTCATCTTCTGCAGCCACACGAATACCAATGGTTAGATCAATTACTTTTAAGATGATGAAAGTCAGTACAGCAGAGTAAGCAATGGTCGCTAACACACCTTCAACTTGCACCCAAAGTTGGCTCATCAAGTTGCTTGGTGCAGCATCGCCCATAATAAACTCGCTGGCAAAGAAGGCTGTTAAAATTGCACCAACAATACCACCTACACCATGTAGTCCAAAGGCATCTAGAGAGTCATCAGCTTTCAGGGCGCGTTTTAAGGCAGTAATACCCCAGAAACATACCACACCACCAATTAAACCCATCGCTAATGCACCACCAACAGTCACAAAACCTGCTGCTGGAGTAATCACCACCAAACCTGCTACAGCACCCGATGCAGCACCTAATACAGAACCTTTACCACGTACCAGTTTTTCTGCTACAAGCCATGCAATTGCTGCGGCTGCGGCTGCCACTTGAGTCACAACTAAGGCATAACCCGCTGCACCATTGGCACCTAAAGCAGAACCACCGTTGAAACCAAACCAGCCCACCCAGAGTAAACTTGCACCCAGTACAGTCAAAGTCAGGTTGTGCGGAGCCATAGATTCACGGCCCAAGCCCATACGTTTGCCCAACATGTATGCAGCAACTAAACCTGCAACACCCGAGTTAATATGAACAACAGTACCACCAGCAAAGTCGAGAGCACCATCATTGCCTAACCAACCACCACCCCATACCCAGTGGGTAATTGGTGCGTAGACCACGACCACCCAAATCGCGATAAAGGCAACAAAGGCACCAAACTTCATTCGTTCTGCAATTGAACCACTGATAATTGCCACAGTAATGATGGCAAAGGTCATTTGAAATATCACAAATAGAATTTCAGGAATACTGCCACTGAGCGCATCGGTACCAATGCCTGCCAGCATGACTTTGTCTAGACCACCAATAAAGGCATTACCTTCACCAAAAGCCAAACTATAGCCCACTGCCACCCAGGCAATACTGACCACGGCTGCTGCTACAAAGCTATAAGCCATCGTGTTTAAAACGTTTTTCTTACGCACCATACCGCCATAAAACAGTGCCAAACCTGGAATGGTCATGAGCAGTACCAAAGCGGTAGAAACTAAAATCCAAGCGGTATCGCCTGTATCTAATACAGCTTCAGGTTCAGCAGCTTCGGGCGTGCTGACTTCTGCTACAGCTGCAACTTCTGTTGCATTTGTTGTTTCGATAGGAGATGTTTCGGCAGTTTCAAGCACTGCAACATCTGAAGTTGGTGCGGTGGCTGTTACGGCTTCTTCAGCCCAAGCAACAGAACCACCAAGAAGTGCGCCTGATAGACTCAGCGCGAGTAGCATTTTTTTCATTTGTGTCCCCCGACCTTTGTTTTTGTGAGTTATTAGGTACTCAGCAAACTTCGTGCCATCTTTTAAACAGCATCTGCACCCGTTTCACCTGTACGAATACGGATGACTTGTTCGAGGTTAGTAACAAAGATTTTGCCATCACCAATCTTGCCTGTACTAGCAACACGAGTGATTGACTCAATCACCGAATCCACCATTTCATCGCTAATTGCGATTTCAATTTTAACTTTAGGCAAAAAGTCAACGACGTATTCAGCGCCACGATAAAGTTCGGTATGACCTTTTTGGCGACCGAAGCCTTTGACTTCTGTTACGGTGATCCCTTGAACACCAATTTCAGATAATGCTTCACGCACATCATCTAATTTAAAGGGTTTTACAATTGCAGTTACGAGCTTCATGTGTGTTTTCCTTCGGCTTAATTCACCAGTAAGGTTTTATGTTCAAATTCCATGCCAAAGTTCTAAGGTCGGGGGAAATTAGAAACCGTGACATGAGTTTTCTTTATACCTTATTTTATACATTTATATGGTTGTGATCTTCAAAAAATAGACATATTTACTAGAAGATTTACGATTTTACTCATCGAATAAATCCATATTTCGTCTGAAATGCTATAGTCTATTCAAGACCAGTGCTACACTGCCTCCATTTTCTCCATCTTTGTGGAAACAACAATGATTGAAACTTTATTACAAGCCATTTTGGAACAAGTTGAACAACCTAAAAAAGATTTAGAACATAATTTACGTGCTTTGCTCAATGAAGCGGTCACCAAAATGGATTTGGTCTCGCAAGATGAGCTAGACCGCCAACGTACTGCGCTCAATAATGCCAACTTACGTTTAAATGAATTGTTAAAACAGGTTGAAGCACTGGAACAGAAAATTCAACTCAAAAAATAAGCACCAATTGAGTGCATAAAAACAAAAAACAAACATTATAAAAATAACGCACCAAAACGGATCATCATAAAAATGTCTTTTGCCAAAGTGTATACGCGGGGGCTGCTCGGCTTGCACGCCCCTGCAATTGAAGTTGAAGTCCATCTGAGTCAAGGTTTACCTTCTTTAACCATTGTCGGTCTAGCCGAAGCTGCCGTGCGTGAAAGTAAAGATCGGGTACGCTCTGCCATTATTAATAGTGGTTTTCAATTTCCGACCAAACGTCTGACCATTAATTTAGCACCTGCCGACTTGCCCAAAGATGGTTCTCGCCTTGACCTTGCCATTGCTTTGGGCATTTTGATTGCGTCAGGTCAACTACCCGAACACAGTAGCGATGGTTTAGAATTTATTGGTGAACTGGCTTTAGATGGTCAATTACGTCCGACTACAGGCACGCTGAGTATTGCGATTGCCTGCCAACAGGCTCAGCACTGTTTGGTTTTACCCGAACAAAATGCACAAGAAGCCGCACAATTACCAGACTTTGAAGTTTTTGCTGCTAATCACTTAAAACAAGTCTGCGAGCATTTGGCACAACATCAGCCACTTCATAAAGTCACGACAGCAAACCAGCCTTTGCCCTCGGCATCGGCTTTTGATCTGGCAGATGTAAAAGGGCAATTACGCCCAAGACGTGCTTTGGAAATTGCAGCAGCAGGCGGACATTCCTTGTTGTTTAAAGGCCCGCCAGGCACAGGTAAAACCTTGTTAGCTTCTCGCCTTGCCAGTATTTTACCGCCCTTAGATTTACAAGAAAATTTACAAGTTGCGAGTATCTACTCAGTCGCCAACACACCGCATACTTTTGGACAACGCCCTTTCCGTGCGCCGCATCATACCGCTTCTGCTGTGGCATTGGTCGGTGGAGGCTCATATCCAAAACCTGGCGAAATCACGCTGGCGCACTTAGGCGTGCTTTTTTTAGATGAATTACCTGAGTTTGATAAGAAAGTATTAGAAGTATTGCGGCAACCGTTGGAGTCTAAAGAAATTGTGATTTCTCGGGCATCGCGACAAATTACCTTTCCTGCGAACTTTCAATTGGTGGCTGCAATGAACCCCTGCCCCTGTGGTTATGCTTTTAATCAGGACGTGCGCTGTCAATGCTCTACAGAAAGTATTAAACGCTATCAAAATCGTATTTCAGGGCCATTGTTAGACCGCATCGATTTACATATTGATGTTCCACCTCTGCAAGCACATGAATTACAGGATACCCGACCAGTGGAAAATTCTGAAACCGTGCGAAGCCGTGTCATTCAAGCATATACACGACAATTGCAACGCCAAGAGTGTTTAAACATGGCGCTCAGTCCCAAACAATTAGAGCAATTTGCACATTTAGATGATACTGCGCAAAATATTTTAGCCATTGCGCAGCAGCGTTTGAACTTATCGGCACGTGCGTATCATCGGGTGTTACGAGTGGCACGCACCATTGCAGATTTAGCCCAAAGTGAACAGATTCAAAGTCCACATTTGAGTGAAGCACTGTCTTATCGTGCCCATGAAGCCTGATTGAAAGTCTAATTAAGAGTTCGATTAAGAATCTGATTAAAAGTCTAAGAGATGAAAATAGCCCATTGCCATGCCTGTACAATGGGCGAGTTGTTTTTATTGTTTTAAGTTTCACTCCTAACTGGAGCTTTTATTTATCGTCGTAGCCGTATCTTTAGAAGGCTTTAGTTAAAGTAAATACAGCTCCTGTTTCAACGCCACGCTTTGCCGCATGCGAAAAACCATCGGTATCAATATCAGTTCCTACAGCAGCCAATTCAGCAGATAAACCTTCAACTGAAGCAAAGTTATAGCTTACACCGACTTTCCAATCTACATAGCTGTCTTTTCCACCGCCAAAATCAAAGTCATCTGCTTGGGTGTAACCTAATCCAGCAACCCCAGAAAAGCCGGTACTTCCAATGGGTGCGGTATAAGTGGCATTGAAATACCAAGCATCGGTGTCACCACCTAAGAAATCATTACTGTAGTTAATGGCTGTTAATAAGCTGGCATCTTTAAATCCTACATCGCTAAAGCCTAATTTGGCATAGGCTTCTAGCCAGTTTAAATCGCTTTCACTTGGGTAAAGGTAATACCATAGACCCACGTCTAATAATGGCTTGCTGGCAAAACTGTCTAAAGTAGTGGCATAACCCAAATAAGGGTCAAGTTCTAAATGCGCTGTGCCACCAAAATCGACATTGGAACCCCACACACCAGCATAAAGGCCTGAATCATGGCTCAACGCAAAACCCGCTTGCACCGCAGGATCACTCATTGTTTGTGTCATGCCACGAAAACGATAATCACTGGTCATTGCCACAGTACCACTAAAAGACAATGCTGAAGTTGATTCTGATGCCATGCTTAGACCAGATGCTGCCATCATCGCTGCTGCAAAAAGTGTTTTAAATCCCATGTTCATGATTTTCCCCCTGCATCTGATGAGATGCTTGTGTCTATTGTTGTTTAACTCACATGGAGGATTGCAAACCGTGTGCCAACATTCAAAAAAACAAGATTTTCCATACTCAGAATAGGCTCACAACCACATCTAAATGATTGTTATTTATATTTATTTTTAAATTAATAAATTTCTTATTTTCATCGCTATGGCCTACAACTCACTTTTGTTCATTCTTTTTACATAGATGTATAAGTCATATTTACCGTGTAAATACAGAATACATTGCAACATTTTTGATGTACCTGACTTAGAACTCAAATTTAAACTGCCTAAAAAAGTGCAATAACATTTATTCGCACATCTTTGCATATACTAAAAACTGGGACAAAGTCATTACTCATATGCTTACAGCCCCTTTCCCATTAAGGGCGAACAGCATGTTTGGCCTAGAAAAATATTGTTTGAATACGAATAATTTTTTTGCACCAAGAACATGCATATCATTCAAATTGTTAAACCGAATAGCCAATGTGAGATTTCAGCAGCATTGTGACAGGCCGATGCAATATCTTCTGAAGTTATTACACTTAAAAATTTAGCAAAAAGAGAAATGCTTACTGGGTCAAATTCATCAAAAACAGCACAAATAAAACACCGTATTTCACATGAAACACCTCATAGCTAAAAACTATTAGTTACCCCATCAACACCATTCTATTTTTTATACTTTTAGTTCAAATAAAAACCAAAATATACAACCTTATCTATTCTTAAATTTAAAACCGCACTTTTGAAGAAATACTTAACAAGATGAAATAAACATAAAATTTTAGGTTTTTACTTACTTATTTCGCCATAAACTATTAACTTAAACTGCTGAAATATTAAACAAAGATGATTTTATGGCTAAAATTTACAAAAAACTTAAAGTATTGCTCCCAAGTCATCCATTCTAGCTGTTCAGCTCATTTAAAATTATGTTTATGTTTTTACTAAAAATTAAAATAATTATTAAACTTTTAAAAATTCAATATTTTTAATGACCCTACAGTTTATCGAAAAAATGCTTAACTTTAGTGTCATAAGCACCTTAAAAATGATATTTTCGCGCCTAAATAGCGATACAATTCGGCTACGTTTCAACTACACATTTACTGCATGAGGCTCTCTCCCAATGCTGAAATCTAAAAAATTAACACTTGCGTTATTGATCAACGCAGCGCTTATTTCAACTGCATTTGCTAGCGAACAAAGTGAATCTAAAGGCTTTGTAGAAGACGCAAACGGTTCGGTTTTATTCCGTACAGGTTATTTAACTCGTGACTATAAAGATGTAGCCCCTGATACAGATACCAGTTCATTTGCACAAACAGCAATTATCAATCTAGATTCTGGCTTTACTAAAGGTATTGTTGGTTTTGGTGCAGGTATCATTGGTGATGCTTCATTCAAACTAGGTGAAAACAAAAATACTGGCAACCAAATGATTCCAGTCCACAACGATGGTTCTGCTTATGACCACTGGGCACGTGGTGGTGCTTATGTAAAAGCACGCGTATCAAATACAACAGCTAAATATGGTACGCAAGTATCTGAAATACCAGTAATTGCAAGCAATACAGCACGCTTAACACCTGAATACTACACTGGTCTTTATATTGAAAGTAACGAAATTAAAGACTTGACGTTAATTGGTGGTAAATTTACTAAAAACCAATGGTCAAATGACATCAGCTCAGACCAACAAGGTTTGGATAGTGCTATTTTCTGGGGTGCAAAATACAAATTTAACGACCAAGTTAATGCCTCTTATTATGGGGTAGATGTTAAAGATAAATTAGAACGCCACTATGCCAATGCAAATTACAACTTTGCTGTACCTAACGATGCAAATGTAACCTTAGATGCTGTGGCTTATAACACACAGTGGGAAGCTGGTGCAGCCACAGGTTCACATACTACAGATAACCTTGCAGACCGTGAAAACACTATTTGGGGAGTTTCGGCAACCTATAATAAAGATGCTCACAATGTAATGCTGGCTTATCAAGATAATGCTGGCAATACAGGTTACGACTATGCATACAATGCAGATGGTCTACAAAGTATTTATGTACCAAATTCATACTTATCTGATTTCAACGGCAATGATGAAAAATCAGTTGGCTTGCAATATAACTACAACTTTAAAAACCACGGTTTACCTGGCTTGAACTGGACAAGTGCATTTGTTTACGGTTGGGATATTGATGTTGCGGATCGCAACAATCGAACTGAAATTATTGATCAAGCTGAAGAACATGAATTTTTCAACCAAGTGAAATACACCGTTCAATCTGGTGCATTTAAAGATGCGAGCTTACGCTTACGCTACTCTTACTTGCGTTCAAGTAGTAGCTACAATAACCAAAAAGTGAATAACAGCGAAGGTATTGGCTCAACTAATGAATGGCGTATCTGGTTAGATATTCCTGTGAAATTATTCTAATTTCTCGGAATAGCCAACCCAATAAAAAACCTGCACATATTCTGTGCAGGTTTTTTATATTTTAGCTTTCATGTGAAAGCTAAATAGACTGCGCGCAAATTATGGATTTGCAGCTTTGTAGCCTTCAATTGAGTTCAATACTTCTTGTTTCGCAACATCAGCACCTTCCCAACCACTTAACTTCACCCATTTGCCTGGCTCTAAGTCTTTATAGTGCTGGAAGAAGTGTTCAATTTGGCTGATCAATAATGGTGGAAGATCCGTATATTCTTGAACATCTTTATAAATTGGGGTTAATTTTTCGTGCGGAACGGCAACCAATTTCGCATCAATACCACCGTCATCTTCCATGTTCAATTTACCCACTGGGCGGCAACGAATCACAGAACCTGGCTCTACTGGGTGTGGGGTCACAACCAATACGTCTAGCGGATCACCATCCAATGAAAGTGTATTTGGCACATAACCGTAGTTCGCTGGATAGAACATTGCTGTACCCATGAAACGGTCTACAAATAATGCATCAGAATCTTTGTCAATTTCGTATTTGATTGGCGCTGCATTGGCAGGAATTTCAATGATCACATAGATGTCATTTGGTGCATCTTTACCCGCAGGGATATTGCTGTAGCTCATAGCATCACTCTTAAACAAGTTAAATCTTTTTAAAACCGCGTCAATTATAACGGTTTTCTGTCCTGAATTACTGCGCGATTATACATCTGCAAGGCAAAAATACATATTTTCAGACATGACTTGATCAGGTCAGTTTAATCACCATCAGCAAAATACAAATTGGACAAAGTAAAGACAGCATCCAAACAATTGAACGCAGCGTCGCCCAATTGGCTAAATAACAAATTCCATAAATAATGCGCAGCACAATATAAGCAATACCAAACATCATCACCACTACTTGTGGGATGACCATATATTCCGCCATGAGCACTGCAGCAATAAATAAAGGCAGGCTTTCAAAACTGTTTTGCTGTACGGCGTTAGCACGTGCAGCAAAACCTGTGGTTTTGGCTAAAAATTCACGTGGATTTTGGTTATCTTCACGTTTAAAGCCACCTGCCATTTTTGCGACAACAGCAAAGACATACGGCAATAAGCAAGCAATTATAATTAGATAAACAATTCCACTTATGCTTTGCATCAATTTTTTCTCATAAACTGTATTGAGAACTTATCATAACATGGCATTTCTTGAATAAATTTTGTTAAATAGCATGTTTTAAGCAATTATATAAAGGATCCATTATGGTCAGCCCAGATCAAAAGGAAATGTTAGATGTACTTGAAAAGCAGCGCCAACATCAACTGCGAGTGGATCGTGTTTTAAAAATTGTGTTGCCTATTGTGGCATTTTTATTGATGGTAATTTGCGCCAACATGAACGTATGGTCGACCATTTTTACCTTCATTGTGCTTTGGGTGGCATTTTATGCAGTGGGGATTAAGCGCTTACCACTCTGGCACTGGATTATTGTGATTGTGGTGTATTGCTTAATTGATAATATTTTAAGTTATGGCAGTTTTAATCAATCAGGTTTTAGCCGCCAATTTGGTGCGATGTTTATTTTCTTGGGTATTGTGGGTGTTGGGCGTCGTTACTTTGACCGTTGGCTGATGAAAGAGTAATACTTTTGCCTTTGTTGAACAAGAAACAATCTATTTTCTATAGCATATAAAAAACGCCCCTGAAGTTTCAGGGGCACTTTTATTTCAGAGCAGAATGAATTACGCAGTTTTACGCAAATCTTTACGCAAGATTTTACCTACGTTTGATTTTGGCAATTCATCCATAAACTCCACATAACGTGGGCGTTTATAGCCAGTTAAGTTCTCTTTAGCGAATGCTAATACTTCTTCTGTGGTTAATGATGGATCTTTTTTCACCACAAACAGTTTTGGCACTTCACCTGATTTTTCATCTGGTACACCAATTGCAGCCACTTCCAATACTTTCGGATGCTTCGCAATCACTTCTTCAATTTCAGATGGATACACGTTAAAGCCTGATACCAAAATCATGTCTTTTTTACGGTCTACAATTTTCACATAGCCGCGTGAATCCATAACACCAATGTCACCTGTAC
The DNA here is from genome assembly GCF_013418565.1 of Acinetobacter sp. YH12135. Classification (NCBI taxonomy): domain Bacteria; kingdom Pseudomonadati; phylum Pseudomonadota; class Gammaproteobacteria; order Moraxellales; family Moraxellaceae; genus Acinetobacter; species Acinetobacter sp. YH12135. Next base: position 23,595 of record NZ_VPBU01000013.1, on the reverse strand, counting down.
GGAAGAAACCATTAATCATCACTTTATTGGTTTCATCTGGACGGTTCCAATAGCCTTTCATGACTTGTGGACCACGGATTGAAATTTCACCTTGCTCACCCAGTGCAACTTCATTGCCGTCATCATCCAAAATAGCCACTTCAGTTAATGGTAATGGAATACCAATGGTGCCAGTGAATTCTTCAGATGCAGGCGGGTTTGCCGTTGCAACTGGCGAAGTTTCAGACAAGCCATAACCTTCAATGATGTTAGTGCCTGTCACTTTTTTCCATGCTTCAGCAGTCGATGGTAATACGGCCATACCACCACCCATCGCCATTTTCAATTTGCTGTGATCAAGCTGTTTAAACTCTTCATTGTTCACAAGCGCATTGAATAAAGTATTCACCGCAGGGAAGAAAGTTGGTTGATATTTGCGTAATTCTTTCATCACCGCAGGTAAGTCACGCGGGTTTGGAATTAAGACGTTTGCCTGACCTTTGTACATGCCGTAAAGCGCACACACCATGAATGCAAAGATGTGATACAGCGGCAATGCACAGAAAATACGGTCATCTGGCTGACCATCTTGTGCACCGAATTTACTCTGGAAAATACCATCACATTGCAGCATGTTTGCCACAAGGTTGCGGTGTGTTAATTCTGCACCCTTAGATACACCTGTTGTACCACCCGTGTATTGCAACACAGCCGTATCACTTAAAGTTAAGCTTGGGCGTTTGTAGTTGCTTGGGCTTACTTTAGACATTGCTGCGTTAAATTTAACGTGACCCGGAATGTTCCATGCAGGAATTTGCTTACGCACTGAACGTAAAACAAAATTCACCAACGTGCCTTTTAATGCACCTAGCATATCGCCCACAGAAGCAACAACAACATGCTTCACAGGGGTTTTACCAATAATCGCCTGATAAACGGACGCAAAGTTTTCAATAATCACTAAAACTTCAGAACCAGAGTCATTTAATTGATGCTCTAACTCACGCGAAGTATAAAGTGGATTCACGTTCACCAAAACTAAACCTGCGCGGAACACCCCCAGTGCAACCACAGGATATTGAAGTACGTTCGGCATCATCACCGCAACACGCGAGCCAGGTGCCAAACCTAAACTTTGTAAATAAGTTGCAAATTTACGGCTAGCTTCTTCTAGTTCACTAAAGCTTAAAACCTTATCCATAAAGATAAAGGCATCACGTGAACCAAATTTTTGGAAATTACGTTCAAAAATGTCTACGAGTGACGTATTTTCTGCAGGCAGTTCTACAGTTTCTGGAATCCCTGTCTTTTGGTATTCAGCAAACCAAATCTTTTCCATAATGCCAATTTCTCCAATCAATAATCCTTAGTTTTAAACTGTTTTTCTCAATACAGGACGTCGTTCTTTGCTTGTTTATGTCCCGTATTGCATCCATTTTCACGAATATAAACCATATATAACGTATTTTGCTTAAAAAACGCTAGTATTATCTTTGAATTAACAGTTTATTTGCTTTTTGGTAACCGCGTGGTAAGAGATGACCTTTCGTGCCGCGCTTCGCCACATACTTCAGCAAATCGTCGCCTTTGAGTTTGAGTTGTTGCTGTCCTGCAAATACTTGAATTGCTTCATCTAAACTTAAAGGCAACATAGACACCAACTGATCTTTTTCCTCAAGTTGTATCAATTTATTACCTTTACCTTTATTCAAAATTGGCAATTCTGACAGCTCAATCACCAGTAAACGCCCTGCTGAACTGAGCAGTGCAACATGACTCGCGTGTTCAATCATTTGCAAGTTCATCACTGTCGATTGTTCAGGCAAAGACAGGAATGCTTTACCTGCTTTGGCACTGGTATCTAACTGTTTGGCCTGCGTTTTAAAGCCGTAACCTTTGCTGCTGGCTGCTAGAATTTCAGTCTCATCATCGGCAATCAGCAATTGTTTAAAGCCAACACCACTGGCAGGAGCAAGTTTTGAACTTAATGGTTCGCCCAAGCCACGTGCCGAAGGCAGGCTATTAATTGGCAACGCATAACTGCGTCCCGTATCATCTAAAATATAGACGCGCTGATTGGATTTGCCTTGTGCATGACTGAGATATTGATCACCCGCACGGAAATTTAGATTTTCCGCATCGACCTCATGCCCTTTGGCACAACGAATCCAGCCTGCTTCAGACAACACCACCGTTACAGGGTCGGCAGGTAGCATATCTTGTTCATTAATCGCAGTCGCTTCGGCACGCAATACAATTGGTGAACGACGATCATCACCAAACTTTTTCGCGTCTTCTTTCAACTCACTGATAATTAAATTTTTCAATGATTCAGGATTCGCCAATTGTTCACGAATAATGGCAGCGCGTGCTTCTAATTCTTCTTGTTCACGACGAATTTCCATTTCTTCAAGCTTAGCCAAATGACGTAGCTTTAATTCCAAAATGGCTTCAGCCTGAATTTCATCAATACCAAAATGCGCCATCAACTCGGCTTTAGGATGATCTTCTTCACGAATAATCCGAATCACGGTATCAATATCTAAATAGGCAATCAGCAAACCTGCCAAAATGTGCAATCGCTTTTCGATTTTATTGAGATGATATTGCAAACGGCGTGTGACGGTATTTTTTCGAATCTCAATCCATTCCAGCAAAATACGACGAATCGATTTCACCTGCGGACGACCATCTGCGCCAATCATGTTCATATTGACACGATAGCTCGATTCTAAATCGGTCGTGGCAAACAAGTGACTCATCACCGCTTCGGCATCAATACGGTTGGAACGCAGTACAATCACCAAACGGGTTGGGTTTTGATGGTCGGATTCATCACGCACATCGCTCACCAACGGCAGTTTTTTCGCCTGCATTTGATCGGCAATTTGGGTAATGATTTTTGAACCCGAAACCTGATACGGCAATTCGGTAATTACGATTTCATTTTTTTCGATGCTGTACACCGCACGCATACGGTAACTACCACGACCTGTACTTTGCATTTTCAGCAATTCTTCAGGCGGGGTAATAATTTCAGCTTTGGTAGGTAAATCTGGTGCAGGAATATATTCTGCGACTTTTTCATCGGTTAAATTTGGGTTGCGAATCAGGGCAATTGTGCCTTTCACCACTTCACGCAAGTTATGCGGTGGAATATCGGTCGCCATCCCCACGGCAATACCTGTGGTGCCGTTAAGCAAAATATTCGGTACACGCGCAGGCAAATTGACAGGTTCTTTTAATGAGCCATCAAAGTTATCTTGCCAATCACAAGTACCTTGCCCCAATTCCGCCAAAAGTACTTCACTATATTGCGATAGTTTGGCTTCGGTATAACGCATGGCGGCAAAGGATTTAGGATCATCGGGTGACCCCCAGTTGCCCTGCCCTTCAATAAATGGGTAACGATAACTGAACGGCTGCGCCATCAACACCATAGCTTCATAACAAGCAGAATCACCATGTGGATGGTATTTACCCAATACATCCCCTACGGTACGGGCCGATTTTTTCGGTTTGCCGCTGTGCTTGAGTCCAAGCTCACTCATGGCGTACACAATACGGCGTTGTACAGGTTTCAAACCATCGCTGATATGGGGTAATGCACGATCCATAATCACGTACATGGCATAGTTAAGGTATGCACGTTCGGTAAATTCTGCTACGGAACGGTTTTCTGTCGCATGATGCGCAAGGTTTGTCATAAAACCTATCGTCCTAAATCATTTGTTTTTGTATCAATGGGCTTATGCTAAGTTGCAGTTGCATCCTGCACAAGAGTTAGTACAGATGCTCTGCGACATTTTGTGTCTTATGACTTAAAAATATGCATTTTATAACCAATATGCAATGCCAAATAATAATAGGCAAATTGTCTTTTATAAACCCATCGACTCTAGCGTTTTGCCTTTGGTTTCTTCACCCAATACCACAATCACCACAGCCACGGCCAATAAAACAGCAGTAAACATCATAAAGACATAACTAAAGCCATTTTGCATCACCATTAAGTGAGTGACCACCATTGGGGCGACAATCCCCCCCACACGCCCAATGGCCGAGGCCCAACCTGAACCAAAAGCACGAATATTGGTTGGATATTGTTCAGGAGTATAAGTGTATAGCACACCCCATGCGCCCAAGTTGAAGAACGACATCAAACAACCCCAGAACATGATCATCGCTACACTGTCGGCCTGACCAAAGAAATAAGCCGATACGGCACACATGCCAATAAAACCAGCTAGTGTGGCTTTGCGCCCTAATTTTTCGACCAGCCAAGCAGCTGCAATATAACCGGGTAATTGCGCCAAAATCATGCCCAACACATATTCAAATGACTGTACGATGCTGTAGCCTTGCTGCACCAACAGACTTGGCAACCAAGTGAAAATGCCATAATAGGAATAGACAATGCCAAACCAAATCACCCACAGCATTAAACTACGGCGTGCAAATGGCCCCGACCATAATTGGGTAAATGAGATATGCTGTTTGGCGGCAACAGGCTGAACTTCAATCTGTTCAATGACTTCTACCCCACATTGACGCTCAAACTTTTGTACCAGTGCATGTGCTTCGGCAATACGACCACGATTGATCAGATAAGGGATAGATTCAGGGACTTTTTTCCAGATAACCAAGGCATATAAGGCAGGCAAACCACCGATTAAAAATGCTGTATGCCAATCAAATTTTGGAATCACAAAATAAGAAACCAATGCCGCACATAACCACCCCAAGCCCCAAAAACTTTCCAGCAATACAATAAAACGCCCACGCACATGCGCAGGAATGTATTCACTGACCAAAGTCACCGCTACGGGAAGCTGCCCGCCCAAACCTAAACCGACAATAAAGCGAAAGACCAGTAACCAAGTTAAATTCGGCGCAAAGGCACAAGCGGCAGTAGCTAGACTGTAAATCACCAAGGTGGTGGCAAATACAGTTTTACGTCCAATTTTATCGGCCAGACCACCTGAAAAGACTGCGCCAATGGCCATTCCGACAAAGCCAATTGACACCACCATGCCTTTTTCGGCAGGGGTCATGCTCCAGTCTTCTGCCATTTTTGCCAAAATAAAGGAGATCAGTCCTGTATCCATGGCATCAAACATCCAGCCCAAACCAATCACCACCAGTAAGCTATAGTGGAATTTTCCAATGGGTAGACGTTGCACACGCGAAACTAAATCCATAACACACTCTTTAAGTTGGCTAAAAGGATATGGGCTAAAACACAACTGCTGTTGTATTTTTATACTATGAATTGACAGGATGTGGATAGCATTAAAAAACCGATCTAGTGATCGGTTCGCTTCTATTTAGATATTCAATACAATTCTTATAACCAATTAGGTTTCATCTTTAGAGGATGCTGAATGTTCATCATCGTCCTGATAAATAAATTTAGGCATTTCTAAGCCAAAATAAATCGCAATCAAACGCAAGGTAAAACCAAAAATAAGTGTTGCGATCACAGTTAATTCAAGTGATAAACCGATTTTGATACACAACCAATAGCAAATCACGGACACAAAAGAAATACTGGCATATAGCTCACGGCGGAACACCAAAGGCACATCATTACACAGAATATCACGCAGAATCCCGCCTGACACACCTGTTAAGACGCCTGCAACAGCAGACACCACAAAGCCATGCCCCATTTCCAAAGCAATTTGACAACCAATAATAGTGAAACCAATTAAGCCTAAAGCATCGAGCACCAAGAAAATGGAACGTAAATGACGCATCCACTTGGCAATTAAAATGGTGATAAAAGCTGCAATACAGGTCAGCACCAAATATTCAGGATGTTTGACCCAAGTCAGCGGATAATGCCCCAACAATACATCTCGCACCGAACCACCACCCAATGCGGTGACACAGGCAATTAAGGTGACACCAAACCAGTCCATGCTGCGACGCCCTGCAGACAATGCGCCTGTCATCGCTTCTGCGGTAATCGCGATTAAGTAAATGACCAACAACAACATGGACTTGCCCTTCTTTCACTAGGCCAATAGATGCGCGTTATAATAAGCGAAAAACCAAGATAAAGTTATAAAAATTGCGCACAACATTGCTTAAGTTTTTTACCCGAACCACAAATACACGGCTGTTTCATAGTCGGCTGTTGCCCTGTGGTCGGATCTAGAAAATACCAACGGGCCTGATGTTGCACAAAATGGGAAATTTCATGGTGAATTTGCGCCTGCTTGGCATCGTGGTAATGGGCTTTAAATTCAACTTGGGCATGGCTTTTATCTAGCTTTTCATTGCTATTCAGCACTTCGAGCTTTAACCATTGATTCGACTTGCTCCAATCTGCAATTGCGTCAACATCCAAACTTGCCTGTTGTCCTAGCGCAGTAGTTTGCACAATATAATCAATTTGTTGCAAGGCAAAAGCGCTATAGCGTGAACGCATGAGTTGGCTCGCGGTTTCTGCATGTGCCTGCCCCACGTGTAAAGGTTGGCAGCAGTATTGATAATCGCCTTGCCCGCACGGACATGCCAAGTGATGCATAGAAAATTCCAGAAATTTAAATCAATAATAGGGTCTGTTGACACTTCGTCTATATTTGCAATGGCAACAGCCCCAAAACAGCCTGACAATGCAGGCTATTTTAGCGGAAGCACAAGACTGAAATGCAGTTTGGCGTTCAGTTTATGATGCGCTTGAAGATTCCTGCTGAATCAAATGCACTTTTTCAATTTTATGTCCATCCATGGTCACAATTTCAAAAACATAACCATCGGAAAGCAATTTCTCACCATTTTCAGGCAAACGTCCCAAATGGAATAAAATATAGCCTGATAAAGTTGAATATTGCTCGCTTTCATCCACCAAATCACGACCTAATAATAAAGATACGTGACGAATATCAATGGAACCATCTAGCAATAATGTGCCATCTTCCAAACTTTCAGCACTGGCTTCGAGAGCATCTTCATCAGGGAATTCGCCTGCAATTGCTTCCAGAATATCAATAGGTGTGGCAACGCCTTCAATCGAGCCATATTCATTCAGCACAATCGCCATTTGCAGCGGTGCTTGACGCAATTGCTCCATCACCATCAAAACTTGGGCATTTTCATGCACAATCACGGGTTCACGCAAATGTGTTTCAAAGTCCAGTACACCTGTTTCAATGTATTGATTCATGACTTTATGGGTTAAGACAATGCCTGAGATATTGTCCAGTTCACCACGTGCCACAATCACTCGTGAATGGGTCATACTTAATAATTGGCTGCGAATTGAGGCATCATCTTCGTCTAAATCAATCCATTCCAGTTCAGGACGTGGCGTCATTACCGATTTTACAGGACGCTCAGATAAGCCCAACACTCCTTGTACCATCACGCTGTGATAGACGCCATTTTCAGCATCAAAGACTTCATCAGCAAAGGCGCGGGTAGCCAAAACATCTTCGTTGATATGACTGCTTTCTGTCGTATTTTGACTTTTGCCACCTAACATCCGCATCACAGCCGAAGCAGTACGGTAGCGTAAATCGGTGGTGGTCACGGTTTTTTCCTGATTTCTGCGGATGGTTTGGTTCAGGAATTCAATCATCACCGAGAAGCCGATGGCGGCATATAAATAGCCTTTTGGAATGTGATAGCCAAAGCCTTCCACCACCAATGAGAAACCAATCATCATCAGGAAGCACAGGCATAGAATCACCACGGTAGGATGCTTATTGACAAAGTCCATGAGCGCTTTAGAGGCCCACAACATAATGCCAATGGCGATAATCACCGCAATCATCATGACCGATAAATGCTGCACCATGCCCACAGCGGTAATCACGCTGTCGAGTGAGAACACCGCATCTAGCACCACAATCTGCACAATCACCATCCAGAAAGTCGCGTGCACAGGGTTTTCTTCTTTTAGTGCTGGTTTGCCTTCAATGCGTTCGCGCAGTTCCATGGTGCCTTTAAACAACAGGAACACACCACCAAACAGTAAAATCAGGTCACGTCCAGAGAAAGGATGTTCAAAAATATGAAACAGTGGTTGGGTCAGAGTGACGACCCACGCGATAGAGGCGAGTAAAATCAGGCGCATCCCCAAGGCGAGAAGCAAGCCCACCACCCGTGCCGTATTGCGTTGTTCTGGCGGTAACTTTTCTGCCAAAATGGCAATAAACACCAAGTTATCAATGCCTAATACAATTTCGAGTACGATCAGGGTCAATAACCCAACCCACGCAGCGGGGTCAGACATCCATTCAAAGATCATGCACTCTTCTCCTGAATATCATGGGTCAAACGTGCCACACGGCGATGACACTGAAAAGATAAGTTTGCTTGCTCTGGTTGGCACAGCATGTAATTTAAAAATATTCGTTCGGTGCGACTACTGCCACTGTCCATGACGATTCTATAGTTGTCAGACAAGCTTTGAGTATAGGAAAGTTTGCGCTCAGATTCATCCCCTTTTTGCGACATCATCCACGTCAATGCAGCACTTTCACAAATCTTTGCAAATTGAACACTGCATACTGACGGGTTTGTCATATTTGAGCACTAAGCTAGAGCCAACAAAAAGAACATGCTATGGTGAAGAAAATAAATGAATAGCGAATTAAGAATGACCCAATATATCAATAATCCATCTCCTCAAACCTCTCAACCTTTGGTGGCACTGTACTGTGGTTCGCGCTCTGGCAATAACCCGATTTATCAGGAAAAAGCAGTACAACTGGCAAGAAAACTAGCCGAGCAAGGCTTTGGTATGGTCTACGGCGGCGCGAGTATTGGATTAATGGGTTTGGTTGCTGACACCGTTGTGCAACATGGTGGGCAAGCGGTGGGAGTAATTCCTGAATTTATGCTGGATTATGAAATTGCCCACAGTAATTTAACCGAATTACACGTAGTAAAAAGCATGCATGAGCGTAAGGCGATGATGGCAGATCGTGCCAGTGCCTTTGTGGCGTTACCAGGTGGCTTGGGTACTTTTGAAGAAATTTTGGAAATTGCCACTTGGGGGCAATTGAATCAGCACCAAAAACCGATGATTTTATATAATGTAAATGGCTTTTATGATGCGCTGATTCAGCAATTAGATCATGCGGTACACGAAGGTTTTTTACCACCACAGCACCGCGCTAAACTGATCGTGTGTAACCACTCCCACAAAATTATTAATGCCTTGAAGAATTTGGATTCTCCACGTCATTTTGTGGGTTGAACTTTTTTAGCTACATGAAATAGCAATAAAAATGAAAGTGAAAGCGAGTCGGTGACTCGCTTTTTTAATGCGCTGTTTTAAACTGGTTTTACAGCATAAAAAAGAGAGCACCAAAGTGCCCTCTTTAATAGATTTCTAATTTTGCAATGCTGTTAGTTGAGTTTGATTTGGTACACAGCAGTAGTTCCGCTGACTTCATTACCTACAACCAACAGTGGCTTGCCGTTAGGCGAGTCTTTGGCTGCAATAAAGATCAAACCTTCGGGGCCGAGATTTGAATTTTCAACGGTAACCTCATTACCTTCTGCATCGAAAGATGTACGGGTTTCACCAAACTTACGATCATTAAAATGCTCAACAAAAGATGCTTGTGTCGGCTGGGTAATGTCATACACCATAATGCCACCCATACGCTCCAACCCAATAAAGGCAAAAGTTTTTTGACCAATTTTACCTAAAGCAATGCCTTCAGGCTCAGGGCCTTTATTGTCACTACGATCATCTATACTTAATTTTTCATGATTGGTATTAAAGTATTCTGGAAATAATTCAGCAGCTTTACGTTCAAAGTCATTTTTTGAGTCCCAAACAATTTTTTTGGTTTTAGGATCTACAATACTGAACGAGCGGCCACCATAAGCATATAGTTTGTCATAGGTCATGAAACCATCGCTGTCTAGCACAGGCTCACCATTTGTATCTTTCTTGTAACCTTGCGTCCAAGTAATCGTCAAACGACCCAATTGTGAATCTTTAATTAAATTATCTGCACAAACTTCATTGGCATCTGTAGTGGTACATGCTTTAAATACGTTTGAATCAAGCTTTGCGCCTTTAACCCCTGACTTTAATAGACGTAAATGCGCTGCATAATCGCCATTGGTACTGAAGCCTTTATTATTGAATAAGTGTTTAACACGAATTTCTTCTGCATAACCCTGAGTTATTTCATCCGTACCAAAATATAAGTCTTCATCAACCAACCATTCACGCGCATCGCCTTCATTGGCAGTGACCAAGTAGCTTTGTCCATTGGCTTGATATTGCGCAATTGCATCTGGCATATACATGCCGTATAAGCCTGGCCAAGCTTGAATATTAATCATCCCCTCATTTTTAGCACAGGCTGTAATCGTTTTACCGTTATAGTCTTGCTTACCAACAACACAATCACGATCACCTGCATCTAAAGCATTTGCAGCTAAGCCAAAGTTTTTATAACCCAATGGGAAAATATCGACCACTTGGTCTTGAATCAAATCAATCACAGCAATAGCATTGTTTTCTTGTAGACTTGCCCAAGCAGTTTTACCATCGTCACTCACCGCAATATATTCAGGCTCTAAATCTTGTGCGACAGTCGCATTTGGCCCAAAAATACGCACGCCCGCATCAAGCAATTCCTGCTTACGTGTATTCCATGCCTGAAAATCTGCAGTTTTTACAGTAGGCTTGTTGATGTCAGTTAGATTAATAATACTGATTGAACCTTCTGGATCAATCTTATAACCTTCATTTGGCTCACCTTCATTGGCAACCAAGACTTTTTTGCCATCTGGAGTAAAAGTCAACATATCAGGCAATGCACCGACTTCAACTTTGCTGATAAAGCTCAGGTCTTTGGCTTTAAAAAATGCCACGATGCCTTTATCAGTTTTAGGTGTTGCCTGAACAGCTAAAGCGACAATACCTTGATGTACCGCAACACTATTGACTTCAGAATTCGCCAAATGAGTCTTGGCATCCAAGCTGTTCAGCTTAACAGGTGCACTTGGGTTGCTTAAATCCAGTACATCGACCACGCCATTTTTCGCATTGACTACAAATAAACGTTTACTTTCAGCATCATAAGCAGAAATTTCCGCAGCACTCGCACCAAAAACTTGTGCATCGTATTCCCCTAAACGCTCCAAACTAATTGTTGTAGGTGTTGCTTCAACAACTTCTTCTTTTACAGGAATAGGATCATTATTATCATTACATCCCACCATCCCCACAGACAATAAAGCCAACATTAATGCAGAAATTTGCGTTTTCATAAATTACTCATCATTTTTCTAAATGCACCCAACTTACAAACTCAAAGTGAATAATCGGTGACAAATAGATGACAATTTCATTGCATTTCCTTGAATTTTCAAACACTTTTCATGTTTTTATAGATGCAGTCCGCTAGATTGCAAAATGGTTTAAACTAGACCAAATGTCCATTTTGCCGAGTTATGAACCAAACACCGACCCATCAAGCCCTGCATCCTGAATACCGTCTTTTGGTATTTCTGGTTTCAATTGGCTTTTTTATGCAGGCGCTCGACACCACCATTGTGAATACAGCAATCCCTGCAATGGCGAATAGCCTGCAGGAAGACCCGCTGCGGATGCACAGTGTTGTGGTGGCGTATGTGCTCTCGGTGGCAGCGTGTATTCCATTAAGTGGATGGTTGGCAGATCGTTTTGGGGTACGCAATACCTATTTTGCAGCGATTATCATTTTTACCCTTGCCTCTTTGGGTTGTGCTGCAGCAGCGAGTCTGAATGAATTACTGTTTTATCGGGTGATTCAAGGTATTGGTGGCGCATTGCTCTTGCCTGTCGGGCGCTTGGCGATGTTAAAAATCATTCCACGTACCCAGTTTTTATCTGCCATGAGCCTGATGAGTCTGGCAGGGTTGATTGGCCCCTTAATTGGCCCAACTCTGGGTGGCTGGTTGGTCGAAGTCGCCACGTGGCACTGGATTTTCCTGATCAACATTCCTATGGGCATCTTGGGCTGTTGGATTTGTATTAAAGCCATGCCGAATGTGACTGAAACTGAAGTTAAAAACTTTGATTTTCTCGGGTTTATCCTATTAGTTGTGGCGATGGCGGGCTTATCTTTAGGCATCGAAAATTTTGCCAACCCACAACATAATCTGCTTTGGAATTTAGCGTTAATCTTGGCTGGCGGTATTGCCGCAGCATGCTATGCCCGCCATGCCCATACTCATCAAAATGCCTTATTTCGCAGCGATTTATTTAAAAATCGCTTATATGCCATTGGTATTTTAGGTAACTTTTTTGCCCGCTTCGGGGGCAATGCCATGCCTTTTATCATGCCAATCATGCTACAGGTGGCTTTTGGTTTTGAACCGTTTCTCACGGGTTTGATGATGATTCCGACTGTGCTTGGTTCTTTGGTATCTAAACCAATTATTCGGCCTTTAATTCAACGTTTTGGCTATCGGCAGTTTTTACTGACCAATACGTTATTGGTCGGTGCCTGTATTGCCAGTTTTTCGCTGACCACTGCTGAAACTGCGACTTGGTTACGTGCCTTACATTTTTTTATATTTGGGGTGCTTAATTCATTGCAGTTTGTGGGTATGAATACCTTTACGCTCAAAGATTTACCTCAACAAGATGCCAGCAGCGGCAATAGTTTTTTATCCATGATTATGATGCTGTCGATGAGTATTGGCGTGGCATTGGCAGGTACTTTGGTGAATATGTTTAGTGCCTATTACGGCGCAGAACAGTTAGTCAGTGCCTTTCATGCCACTTTAATTTGTTTGGGTGTATTAAATATTTTGGCATTTTTAGTGTTTTGGAGTATCCCCAAACACACGGCTGTTTAAAACGCCATTACCGAAAGCGCATGGTGCTACACCGCACTGCGCGTTATGATATGACTTTGCTCCGCGAAGCTTTTTCAACATGCGCAAACCACCAAATCGAGCTAAAAACTCAGCTTTTACACCGCACTATCGTATGACCATTGCGGTGCTTGGCAGTGCTGTTTTGGCGGTTTTATTGTATTTGGATGTGTTGCGCCAACAACCTGCGGCAGCCGAAGAATATCCAATTCAAGGCTTTGACGTGTCACATCATCAAGGCGATGTTCAGTGGCAAAAAATTTCCCCACAAAAATATGCCTTTGTCTATTTAAAAGCCACCGAAGGAGGCGATTTTAAAGATCATAAATTTCAGGATAACTGGCTCAAAGCCCGTGAACATGGCTTTTTGGTCGGCGCCTATCATTTTTATCGCTTATGCCGTGATGGAGCAATTCAGGCAGAAAACTTTATTGCGACTGTTCCAAAAAAATCTGACAGTTTGCCACCTGTAATTGACTTAGAATATGACAGCAACTGCATCAACACTTACACCAAAGAACAGTTACTGCGCGAAATTCAAATCATGCATGATGCGCTATATCAACATTATGAAAAACAACCGATTTTTTATGTATCTAAAGCCTTTTACAATATGGTATTAACTGAAAGCTTTAAGCAAACACCACTTTGGGTCAGAGAATATCAGGGTAAACCACAACTGGCAGGTCAGCCAAAATGGTTATTTTGGCAACATACCAATCAGGGTCAAATAAAAGGTATTCACACCCCAGTCGACCTAAATGTTTTTTATGGCAATAGCAAACAATGGCAGCATTTTTTAACAGACAACGCAATTCAACCCACAAGACTTGAACCGAACCAGAAAAAATAACAAGATAGCTGCATCACAATAAAAAAGTACCGTCATGAAAATTATGAAAGGGCTGCTTTGGGCTGCTCTTACGCTCAGCATTTGTGCAGGATTCGCACTGCTTTACCTATTACAACCCGCAGGCAAACTAGAACAATTTTCCGCATGGCAATATTCAACAAAAACCGCAAATGCCAACTTAAAAGTACATTATTTTGGCGTATCTACCCTATTGTTTGATGATGGTGAAAACCAAATTCTGATTGATGGATTTTTTAGTCGCCCCTCTCTTGCACAAGTCATGTGGAACAAGTTAGACAGCCAACCAGCCTTATTGCACAAGTTGATTCAACAGCATCAATTACAACGCACACGTGCGATTTTGATCACCCATTCGCATTATGATCACACGCTAGATTTGCCATTTTTGGCGCAGCAAATCAAACACAGTCAAATCATCGGTTCAGAAAGTAGTTTGAACATTGCCCGTGGTGCCGCAATTCCTGAATCTCGATTAAGCCTTGTCAATCCTGCCCAACCAATACAGATTGGAAAGTTTAAGATTACGGCTATTCCATCACAGCATACCCCTGCCACCGCTGTGAATAATGATTTAGGTGAACAAATTCAACAACCATTGTCCTTACCTGCCCGTTTTTATGAATTTAAAGAAGGCGGCAGTTTTGATTATTACATTCAGCATCCTGAACAGAACATTTTAGTCAAAGCCAGTACAGGCGCGATTTCTAAACAATTACAACACTTGCAGGTAGATACTTTATTTTTAGGGATTGCACAGCTCTCTAAACAATCGGTTGCTTTTCAACAGCATTATTTAGATGAAACTGTGGGAACGTTGCGCCCTCGTGTCGTGATTCCAATTCATTGGGATAATTTTTTCCAGCCTTTAGCGCGCCCTTTAGAGTTTTTGCCCCGCATTGCCGACCATAGCCCACGGAGTTTACAGCGTTTGATCGACTATGCAGAACAGCAATCGACACAGGTGATTTTGCTGAATAGCAACACGCCTTATCCGCTTGCTCCGATGCTACAACCGACTTCCTAAACATGCGATACTGTTGAAATCTGAACGCTTCATCTAGTTTGTGCCATGCGGAAAATCATTCATATTGATATGGATGCCTTTTATGCCTCTGTTGAGCTGCGCAGTCGTCCTGAATTGCAGCATTTACCTGTGGTGATTGCTTCGCATCATCCTCGTGCTGTGATTGCCGCGGCATCCTATCCTGCGCGTGAGTTTGGTTTACGTTCTGCCATGTCGATGGCACAAGCCCGCAAACGCTGCCCGCAGGTGGTGGTACTCGAACCCAATTTTGCACTCTATCGTGAGGTTTCCACACAAATTCATCAGATTTTTCAGCGTTATACACCACTTATTGAACCCTTGTCTTTAGATGAAGCTTATTTAGATGTCACCGAAAATTTACAAGGTATTCCAAGTGCAACTGAAGTCGCAATGCGGATTCGGGCAGATATTTTTCAAAGTACAGGTTTAACGGCCTCGGCAGGTGTCGCACCGAATAAATTTTTAGCCAAAATTGCTTCGGACTGGCATAAACCCAATGGCATTTGCGTGATTAAACCCAGTCAAGTGCAGCAGTTTATTCAGGACTTACCCTTAAAGAAAATTCCAGGCGTAGGTAAAGTCACGCAGGAAAAATTAAAAAGCTTGAATTTAAATACCTTAGGCGATTTGCAACACATTGAAGAAAACCTGTTGATTCATCATTTTGGCAAATATGGAAAACGCCTGTTTTTATTTGCCCAAGGGATTGATGAACGTCCTGTGCAGGCAGAACGTGAGCGCCAGCAAATTTCCAAAGAAATCACCTTTGATGATGACTTAAACTTAGCCGAATGTGCAGCTTACTGGTCTAGCTTGATTGATCAGGTTTGGCACAGTTTAGTGAAAAAACAATATGTTGCACGTGGCGTATCGGCCAAATTGAAACTCAAAAATTTTCAGGTCTTACAACATAGCAAAAGTTTTAAACAGCCACTTGAGAGCAAAAACGATCTTGAAAAAGTCCTGCAACTTTTGCTTCACGAAATGCATATTCCCGCACAGGATCAATTCCGTTTAATTGGGGTCGGTCTGTATCAACTCAGCTCTGCCGATGAACAAGCACAACTGTCTTTACTGTAAATATCACGACTCGTAAATATCACGGATTTTAAAGCGGTAAACTTCCCGCTCTACATAAAACATACCTAGCCAATACTTGCCGATGAATACTAAAGCTATTTTTGTATAAATTTCAGCCAAAAGAATAAAAATAAGACAATTTACCCTTCACAGTTGTGCTTTTTAGAGTAATCTATGCGCGCGATGTATTTATCCGTACATACGCTGAGATGTCAAAAATCACCATTACTTTTGGCATACTTGTCCTGTGATTGGCGTGACGATCAAATCCGAAGATTACAGGACAACTCTGCGCTTGGCACTTCGCCGCTTTGATACACCGTCTCTCTTTTCCTCGTATTTTCCATTCAACTACTTTTTATTTTAAGTAGACTGCTGCCTGCATATTTTCCACGTGCTTGCCTGCCTCTATAATACCTCACGCTTTTTATACCCAATCGCTTGGCGCGAGGATCACACCCAATGGCTGTTCAACGTCTACATATCCAAAAACGTTATTCTGAAATTGCAATTTCGGGAAATTTAGTCCATTTGGCAGGGCAACTGGCAGAAGACACACAACAAGATATTGAGGGGCAAACCCAACAAACACTTGCCCTGATTGATCGTTTATTGGCAGATGCGGGTACAGATAAAAGCCACATCATGTCGGTAATGATTTTTCTAAAAGACATTGAGCGCGATTATGCCGCAATGAATCAAGTTTGGGATGCTTGGGTGGCAGATATACAAACTTTACCGCGTACCTGCGTAGAAGCCAAGTTATATCATCCTGACGTTTTAGTTGAGATGACTGTGGTTGCAGTCAAACCTGAAGAGCAACCCAACGTATAACAGATGTGATTGGATCAGGAACATACCCAAAAAAATCAGCATGTCATGGCGACATGCTGATTCATGTTGTCTATCTAGTGATTTTAGCGGCAAGCGTTTAGCCTAATACCTTCACTTTATGGCGTACAGAATGCGCTAAAAAATCATACTTCTTTAAGGCAGTATCCAAATCATCTAAATCTGCATAAGATGACGATGACTGCCCAAAAGCTTCGCGTAATTCGTGATATTCAGGCACATCTTCATAACGCAGCACTTTATAACCCGCCAAACGCAGCAATTCATCTTGGTATTGTGCATTGCGGCTACGTTTCAACATCAACAAATCATCTAAAGCCACAATTGCAACAACTTGATGATTGGCATCCAACACCACAAAATCGGCAATCATATTGCGGTATTTATGTCGAGTACGTGAAAATTTCGTGGTCAGCAAGGCATCAAAAGACACATGCGCCAAGATGATATGTTGAGGTAAAATTTCCTGCAAACGTGTATACGTCAGCTGTTCATTTAAGTTAAAAATTGCACGTTGCTTTAGTGCACTGTCCTGAGGTTTTTCTCTATTTTCCAAGCCCTTAACCGCCATCAAGAGAAAGAAAATCAGTATCAAAACCCCAATCAAAATATAAATGGTCATCATTCAATCCTTAAAATCATTTTTTATAGTTGTTTCGGCTTCATGCCGATTTTTTCATCAAATCAGTATATAACACGCTTTTATATTTAAACGTTCCATTTAAGAAACTACATGAAACATTGACAAAACCATCATAGAAACAGAAATTTTGTTTCACAAGCCCGCCTTTTGTCTAAGTGCTGTAGCATCTAAGCGTGTTTTTATCATTAGATACGAATACTGTATAGCATGCAAAAAAATAACAAAGCAATGCTTAACAGATTCGATTGTCGGACAATTCCGATGAAATGAAAAGCAAACAAAAAAGGCGCTGCAGCGCCTTTTGATGGATCTTAACTTCAAGTACTAAGCTTTCGATTTTGGCTTAGATTTTTTGTGTGAAAATGGACGTTTTTCACCTGTTTCACGTGGCGGCAAACCTGTGTGCTGAGTCAATATTTGCCCTTTCTTCGGACGATTACTGTTCTGAGCACGATTACCACTTTGCCCCGTACGTTTTTGTGAATCACCCGCGACAGTCGAGTTTTTCTTACGTGCCGTTTGATACTGTCCATCTGTGCCTTGCGGCTGATAGGTTGGAATCAGGTGCTGTTTAGAGTTCCCGATTAAATCTGCACGTCCCATTTCTTTTAAGGCTTCACGCAACAACGGCCAGTTGTTTGGATCATGGTAACGTAAGAAAGCTTTATGCAAACGACGACGTTTTTCGCCTTTGACAATATCCACATTTTCGGTATAACGCGCCACTTTGGCCAGTGGGTTTTTACCTGTGTAATACATGGTCGAAGCGGTCGCCATTGGCGATGGATAGAAAGTCTGTACCTGATCGGCACGGAAACCATTCTTTTTCAGCCACAACGCCAAATTCATCATGTCGTAATCGGTCGTTCCTGGGTGCGCAGCAATAAAGTACGGAATCAGATATTGCTCTTTGCCCGCCTCTTTACTGAAACGATCAAACATTTGTTTAAAACGGTCATACGTACCAATACCTGGTTTCATCATCTTAGATAATGGGCCTTTTTCGGTATGCTCAGGTGCAATTTTTAAATAACCGCCCACATGATGCGTCACCAATTCACGTACATATTCAGGGTTCAACACTGCCAAGTCATAACGTAAACCTGAACCAATCAGAATTTTTTTAATACCTTTCAGTTCACGCGCTTTACGATATAACTGGGTTAAAGGTGCATGATCGGTATGTAAGTTTTGACATACGCCCGGGAATACACAAGAGGGTTTACGACAATTCTTTTCAATTTCAGGGTCTTTACAATGCAAACGGTACATATTTGCAGTCGGGCCACCCAAGTCTGAAATAATGCCAGTAAAGCCAGGCGCAGTATCCCGAATTTTTTCCACTTCACGCAAAATGGATTCTTCAGAACGGTTTTGGATAATTCGTCCTTCGTGTTCGGTAATCGAACAGAAAGTACAGCCACCAAAACAACCACGCATGATATTGACCGAAAACTTGATCATATCAAAAGCAGGGAAACGTGCATTGCCATAAGATGGATGCGGCAAACGTGCATACGGTAAATCGAATACATAGTCCATTTCTTCCGTAGTCAACGGAATAGGCGGTGCATTCAACCACACATCACGTTCACCATGCTTTTGCACCAAAGCACGCGCATTGCCCGGGTTAGTTTCTAAATGCAAAATACGGTTAGCATGCGCATACAGCACAGGATCATTCGCCACTTCCTCAAAAGAAGGCAAACGAATCACTGCCAATTCACGTGGGGGTAATTTGTGTTTAATTGCTTTTGAAGCAGGCTGCAATTGCACAATCTGGGTATCTGCATCTAGCTGATCACCTTCACGCACAATTGGATTGCTGACCACATCTTTCTGGAAATTTTGATATTGCGCGAGGTTGTTGCCCTTATCTTTTTCAATCTCACAACCGTCTAAATCTTCGGTCATCACATAAGGGTTGATGATTGGATCGACACGGCCCACGCTATCTACATCATTAGATGCAATTTCAACAAATTTGGATTTAGACGCACGGTTATGTTTATTGATAATAAATGCTGTACCACGTACATCTGTAATTTCGTGGATTTTTTCACCTTTGGCCAAACGGTGGATCACTTCAATAATCGAACGCTCGCCATTGCCGTACATCAATAAGTCGGCTTTAGAATCCATTAAAATCGAGCGACGAACTTTATCCGACCAATAATCATAATGTGCAATACGACGCAACGAGCCTTCAATCCCGCCAAGTAAAACAGGCACATCTGGAAAGGCTTCACGACAACGCTGACAGTACACCGTAGCTGCACGGTCAGGACGTTTATTCGGCTGATTGTCTGGCGAATAAGCATCATCAGAACGGATTTTACGGTCTGCGGTATAGCGGTTGATCATCGAGTCCATATTGCCTGCGGTGACGCCCCAAGCGATGGTCGGCCTCCCTAAAACCCGAAAAGATTCCACATTGGTCCAGTCTGGCTGGGCGATGATCCCGACACGAAAGCCCTGCGCCTCAAGCACACGACCAATCACGCCCGATACAAAAGAGGGATGATCAATATAAGCATCACCACAAACTAGAATAAAATCGCAGGCATCCCAACCGAGCTGATCCATTTCTTCGCGTGACATCGGCAAAAATGGCGCAGGCTCAAAACATGACGCCCAATATTTGTCATAATCAAACAACGCTTTGGGTGCGGTCTGAGCAGTATAAGCAGTAGACATGGCTTGCAATTCTCGGCTGGGAAGTGGAAGATCAAAAGTCGATCAAAGATGAAAGCCGACTATTTTAGCATGAATTCCATTCATCTTGCTTGATTAAAAAACACACAAAATCAGCAAACTATTTTTATATCCTAAGTTGGTATCTGAATAAGAAAAGCATAAAGGGATAAGCCTAAAGCAATAATCCTGAATGCTTATCGCAGCGCTGTTGGTTTAATCTTTAAACGCCACGCACCATAAAGCGCCACACCCAAGACTGCAGTCATCACCCATGTCAGACCAGACCAGCCCCATTGTTCCCAAATCAGACCGCTACCACTACCGAGCAAACTCGAACCCATGTAGTAACTAAATAAATATAATGATGATCCCACTGCACGATACTGCAGTGCTTGAATCGACACCCAACTACTGGCAGTAGAATGTGCGGCAAAAAAAGCAAAGGTAAATAGCACCAATGCAGCCAATACGACGGCTAAATGTGCAATCGACATCAACCATAATGCGATCAACATTAGGACAATCACCATAGGCAACACACGTTCACGTCCAATACGATTGCCCCAGCTTGCCGCACGCGGTGAACTATAAATACCCGCCAAATAGGCAATTGAAATCACCCCAATCCAAACTTGGGAAAGCTCAAATGGTTTAGCTAGTAAATAATAGCTGATGTAATTGAAAACACTGACGAAACAGCCCATCAGCAAAAAGCCCTGTAAAAACAGGATTCTTAATTTACGGTCTGCCAAATTGGCAACAAAAGCATCTCTAAACCGCGAGAAGCGAATCGGATACGCTGTAAAATTTTTCGATGCAGGAAGTAACATATAAAAGGTGATTGCAATTAGTAAATTCAAACCACCAATAATTAGGGTTGCCGCTTGCCAAGATATAAAATCGACCAAGACCCCAGCAATTAAACGTCCACCCATGCCACCAATGGCCGTACCCGAAATATACAGCCCCATAGCAAAACCAATATCTTGCTGTCGAATTTCTTCACCAATATAGGTCATGGCGACCGCAGCTACACCACTCACAGCAATGCCAATAAAAATTCGTGTGGTTAAAAAGAATGACCAGATTGGAAGTAAGGCACTCAGAATTAATAAAATGGCAGCTAAAAATAAAGCCAAAACCATAATAGGTTTACGCCCAAAACGATCTGAAATAAAACCTGTGAAAAGCAAACCTATCGCCAAAGCCACAGTAGAAAATGACAGCGGGAAACTACTTTGGGTTGGTGTAACCGTAAAAAAATCGGCCAAAATTGGCATCATCGGTTGCACACAGTACAAGGTCGAAAAAGAAGCGAAACCCGCTAGAAACAACGAAAAAAGAATGGCTTTAAACGGCTTAGTACCATACTGAACATGAGATGCTGCAGCTAAATCAGACATATTTACTCCAATCACGCAATCAGTATACGCCTGTTTATGGACAAAAATAAGCTCGGTATTTTATCGTTTGCTCAAAAACAGCGTCAGTATCATTCATCACTTTGTCAGTTTTTGCTTACATGCATTGAAGCAAAATGAGGCTAGGCAGTATTTTGAGCTTACGGTATTCTTTAAAGCATAAGGAGACAGGATGTTTCCCAAACAGAAAACAACAATAATAGGTTTGAGCACCAGGATCGTGAGGTACGACAGGAGTTATACCTAAACACGAAATACAAAGAAACCCCGTCAGGATGATGGGGTTTCTTTTTATCTGTGTCTTGAGTATATAACTTTATCTATCATCACTTTCTATTTACACACCCCATAATCAAAAAGTCCCCAAACAAGGTTGAGGACTTTTGAACTTAGCACATTACAAGTTTAAGCTTTGGCAGCAACTGCTTTGCCTGCTTTAATTTGCTCAGCTTCATCTTCACTCATAATCAAGGCAACCGCAATTGCAGTGATCAACACTGGCAAACCTACTGCCATAAAGTTGAAGTGTGCAGGTAAATTCATACCCAATAAGCCGCCAATTAAAATTGGACCCACAATCGCACCCATACGACCAATGGCAGATGACCAGCCAATACCTGTTGAGCGTACCGCAAGTGGGTAATATTGTGCCACATAGCTATACAACAACATTTGTGAACCAATAGATGCTGCACCCGCCAAGAATACTAAGATGTAAAGCAAGAATTGATTAGATTGGAAGCCCATGAGGCTCATCACCAATGCACCCATGATTCCCAAGAACATCAATACAGGTTTTAAGTGGAAACGGTCTGCTAAAATACCACCACCCACGATACCAACGACTGCACCTACGTTCATCACCATCATGAACATTAAGCTGTTGTCCATAGAATAGCCTGCCGCCATCATCAGTTTTGGCAACCAGCTGCTGAGTGCATACATGGTTAATAGACAAGTAAAGAACGCTAACCAGAACAATAAAGTATTCACTGCACGACCGCGTTTGAACAAGCTCACCACGTTAGCAGCTTCAGGCACACCAACCTGATACAATTCAAAAGTGGTGTCTTCGGTAATTTTTAAATCTGGTGCTAAACGCGCTACGATTGGACGGGCTTGATCTTGCTTATTTTCTTTGACAATAAAGGTTAAAGATTCTGGCAAGAATTTCCAAATCACAGGCAATAAAAACAATGGGATACCCGCAATAAAGAACATGATTTCCCAGCCAAAACTTGGGGTAAACCATGAGCCAAGTAAGGCTGCCATTACACCACCTACAGCATAACCACTAAACATAGTAGTCACTAAGGTGCTACGCATGGTTTTAGGTGCATATTCAGAAGTTAAGGCCACAAGGTTTGGCATTACACCACCAATGCCTAAACCCGCTAAGAAACGTAAAATTGCAAACTCAGTTGGATTAGAAGCAAAGCCACCTGCAAAGGTTAAACCACTAAACAGAACGATACAGATCATGATGACTTTCTTACGACCAATTTTATCGGCCAAAGAACCAAAAATCATCGCACCAAACATCATACCTGCCAATGCAGTACTCGCGAGCATCCCCGCCTGAACAGCACTCAAGCCCCACTCATCCATCAATAAGGGTAAAACGACCCCATTAATTGCCAAGTCATAGCCATCAAATAAAATGATCAGTAGACACCATGCCACGACATTGAAATGAAATGGTTTGAATTTTGCGTGATCGATGACATCATTCACGTTAATTGCTTGATGTGCCATTCCTCACCTCCTGTGAGTTTGTGTTTCAGTAAGCTTGAATAGCAATTTTTACAGTGAAGACTTTCATTTTTATCAGTCATCCATGTCCACTTTTGCCATTCAAGTAGATTGTGTAACTTTCACACAAAACACAAAAAATAAAAATTCAACATTAGTCTAAAACATTTTATTAATTATGGGTTTATTGTTATTTTAAACACAATAAAATGTGATTATTCTTCTTAATATTTTCTTTTCCACATAAAAAAACACCCCCAACGCTAGTTGAGGGTGTTCGAATAATGAGCTGGCGATGACTTACTCTCACATGGGTAACCCCACACTACCATCAGCGCGAAGAGGTTTCACTTCTGAGTTCGGGAAGGGATCAGGTGGTTCACTCTTGCTATGGTCGCCAGCACAA